>JASJDE010000067.1 GCA_030065195.1 Erythrobacter sp.
GGTGCGAACTCCTTTCCTTGCCGTGCTTGCAATCGCCTTGGTCGCCTGGCTGCCGGACCCCGTTTCGGCGCAGGAAAGCGATGTCGGCATCATCATTCAAGCCGACGCCCGCATCCGATACGAGTTCGCCGATGTGGCAGGCCAGACAGACGACGGCGAAGCGCTGACCTTGCGAATACGCTCTTCCGTCGAGGTCAACCCGATCGACGGCCTCAGCCTCCTTGCCGAAGGCGAAGCGATCGCATCGCTTTTACCCGATCGCCTCAACGGGTTCGTTTCCGGCGGCGAGCGCCCCGGTATCGCCGACCAGGAGACCGTCGAACTCAACCGCCTGCAAGTGGAATTCGCCCCGATGGACAGGCTCAACGTCACGCTGGGGCGCCAACGCATCGCCCTGGACGACGAGCGCTTCATCGGGATCGTCGATTTCCGCCAGAACCAACAGACCTACGATGCGATTACTGCATCGATCCGCGGCCCCGCCGATATTGCTGTGCGCGCTGGCTATATCTGGCGGGTTGGGCGAATCCTTGGCGGCGAACGGCGCGATGGGGTTTTCGACAGCGACAGCTTCTTCGTGAACGCCGCGCTCCCGCTGGAGTTCGGCCAGATCGGCGCCTTCCATTACGATCTCGATCTCGATGATCGAGTGGGAAACCGGATCGAATCGCAAACCAGCGGAGCCACCTTCCGCGGGCGATCCTTTCCCGGAGAATTCGGCCTGTTCTACGAAGCCGGGTATGCTCGCCAGGAAAGCGCAGGCGCGACGCCGGAATACGTCCGCGCCAAGCTGCGGATCGAACGCGGGGAAGTGTCGCTTGAAGGTCAGTTCGAATTGCTTGGCAGCGATCGGGGTGTGGCGTTCCAGACCCCGTTGGCGACGCTACACCGGTTCCAGGGTGCGACCGACATCTTCCTGGTCACACCGCCGGATGGGATCGAGGATATCGAGATACGAGGCACCTGGCGGATCGGGTCGCTCGGCACCTCGCGCGGGGCCAGCTTATCTCTACAATACAACACCTTTTCACCTGCCGTGGGATCGGGTCGCTATGGCGAGGAATGGGGGGCGGAATTCGGCGTGACCCTTGCATCGACCCGGCTTTCGGTCGCCGCTTCGCACTACGACGCAGACAATTTCGCCAGCGACACGACGCGCGTCTGGCTTACCGCCGCGCGAAAATTCTGAACGAATTGACAGGTTCGCGCGATACAGCCTGTAGCCAATTCAGGAGCGTTCGATGAAAACACGCCCATTCCTTGCCGCTTTGGCCGCTATCGCGGTCCTGTCCGGGTGTCAGGCGGCGCGTCTCAATCCTCCGGTAGACGCCGAGATTGCCGCCGATGCCGATTTCGTCGTCGACGAGACCGAGATCGTGGTGGTCACTCCCTCGCAAACCGAAGCGCGCAACCTGATGCGTCGTGCCGCGCCGCTCGGCTACGAAATGATCGCCAATGACCGGCTCGACGCCCTTGGATTGCGAATGCTGACCGTGCGCATTCCCGCGAACCAGGATGGTGCGTCGGCGATCCGCGAACTCGAAAGCCTCGAACCGGGCGTCACCGCGGGCGTGAACCATGCCTATGTCCCGCAGCGCCAGTCTTCGAGTGGCGCCGCGGCTCTCGAATACGCACCGGACCTGATGCGCTGGTCGCCCGGTGGATGCAGCGCGGTCGCGCCGATCGGCGTGCTCGACGCAAAACTCGTCGGCCCTGCGCGTCTCAATGTGACGAGCGCCAACTTTTCGCGCAGGGACGCCAGCGAAAGGGCTCTCCACGGCACCCAGATCGTCACGTTAATCAACGATTCCGGCCTGTTGCGCACTCCCCGCGTGTTTCATGCCGACGTCGTTTCACCCAATGCTCGCATCGGCGATACGGCCAGTGTCGATTCCATGCTGCGCGGCCTCAATTGGCTCATGGGACGCAATGTGCGGGTCATCAATGTCAGCCTCGCCGGGCCGTACAACAAGATCCTGGATCGGGCGTTCACCAATGCCGAGCGCGCCGGCGCGGTGATTGTCGCTCCGGCAGGCAACGCCGGACCGGGCCAGAATGTGCGCTATCCGGCGGCTTTCGCCTCGACCATCGCCGTTACCGCTGTCGACGCGAATGCGCAGGTTTATCGCAATGCCGTGCGCGGACAGCGGATCGACTTCAGCGCACCGGGAGTGGATATCGCGATCCGGCTCCCGGCGCGACAAACCTACGCGACCGGGACGAGCTTTGCTGCACCGTTCGTGACCATGCGGATCGCGGCAGACCCCGAACTTGCGAGGATGACACGCGTTGCGGCAATCCGAAGGCAATTGTCGGCATCCGTCGCCGATCTGGGGGCAGCCGGGCGCGATCCCGTGTACGGTTTCGGCCTGATACGCGCGCCGCAAGCCTGTAGTGATGCCTGAGTTCTGCTCGATTGGGGAATAGGAAGCCGCGAACTGACCGACTGACGTCACAAACTGCCGAAACGCCGTAATCGAGATCCAGTGGCTTGAAGGCGATTTGTTGTCTTCGTTCGAATGTCATACCTTCCGATTCGACGGGAAGCGAAGCCTTTGCTTCGATTTCCTTGGACCGGGGGGCATTCAATGCAGATCTTCAAGAATTCGCGAATACGGAGTTGCGCCATCGGCTTGCTTGGTGGAGCAATCGTGTTTGCGGCGGCAGCGCCGACTTCCGCCCAATCCGACGCTTGCCAGGCAATGCCAACGATCGGTGCCGATACGACGCTGACTGCGCTGTCGGATATATGGTTCGGCGACGACAGCTTCGGTTTTTCGATCATGCTCGCTTCCAACAAGCGCTCCGGCCAGGACGGGATTGGCTTCATCGGCAATCCCGACGCGCTCAGCCCCGGAACCAGGGTATGCGTTCCCCAACTCACCGAAGCGGAACGATTGCGCCGGCGCTACGATCGCTACGTCCTGGCCGTGGAAGAGATGGCGGTCGCCCGGCCCTGGGAGGAGGTGACCACGCTCAATCCGCTCCCGCAAACCGGAACCTATCGCGTCGCAAGCTGGATCCGCTCGGACCAGATCGGCAACTATCCGGCCTACCCTTCCGAGGGATTCGACTATCCGATGGGCGACGACACATGGGTCACGCAGGAACCTTTCCTGCAAAACTTCTGCAAGGCCTACGCCAAGAATGTCAGCAGCGATCTCGAAGCCCTGACGCTGCGGCTGGAACAGCGCCTCGGCCTGCCGCCGGTTTCGTCGAAAACGCACTTTGCCGTGTTCGAAATCGACGCCGACGCACCGAATGGAGGGCAGAAGGTATTCCGGCCGTGCGGCGACACCGCCACCGACACGAAATCGTGCGCCGTCGGCATCACGACCGACAACCTGTTCCTCTATCGTCAGTATTATCAGGCGTTCGGAACCACCCGACCGGTCCAGTATCCCTGGACTTCGCTGGGCTATACCTTCGACTGGGCACCCGATCCGGACGTCCTGGGCAAGCGCTCGGGTTTCGTCCGCGTCGGCGAAAGCGAGTATGTCGTGCCCGAAGGTACGATGACCAAGTTCCTCGGTATCGCCCCGACGGCGAGCTATTGCGCGTCCTGATCAGACGAAGCGGGCGATCAGCTCTTCGAGCGGGAGGTCTTCGCGTTCGCCCGTGGCGCGGTTCTTCAGTTCCACCGTGCCGCGTTCGACACCTTTCGGACCAATGATGATCTGCCACGGCAGTCCGATCAGGTCCATCGCTGCGAATTTCGCCCCTCCGCGTTCGTCGCGATCGTCGTAGAGAACGTCGACACCGGCATCCGAGAGGCGTGCGTAGATCTGCTCCGCCAATTCGCAACTCGCCGCATCGCTCGCGCGGATGGTGATGATACCGACGCGGAACGGAGCCACCGCTTCCGGCCAGATGATCCCGTTCTCGTCATGCGACGCCTCGATGATGGCGCCAGCCAGGCGTGAGACCCCCACCCCGTAGCTGCCCATTTGCGGGGTCACGACTTCGCCGTCCGGGCCCTGGACCTTGAGGCCCATCGATTCCGAATATTTCGTCCCGAAATAGAAGATGTGGCCGACTTCGATGCCGCGTGCGGTCTTCAGCTTGTCGCCCAGTTCGGCCGCCATGGCCGGATCATGCATTTCATCCGTTGCGGCGTAGAATTGGGTGCGGTCGGCAACGAAAGCGTCAATCGCATCATTGTCCGAAAAATCGGGGACTTGCGGCTGGGCTCCGGCCTCCCATTCCTCGTGGAAGAAGACGTCGCTTTCGCCATTATTCGCCAACAGGATGAATTCGTGACTCATGTCCCCGCCTATGGGACCGGGGTCGGCCTTGGTCGGGATCGCATGCAGGCCCATGCGCGCGAAGGTGCGCAGATAGGCGACATACATACGGTTGTAGCTGTGCCGCGCGCTTTCGATGTCGAGATCGAAGGAATAGGCGTCCTTCATCAGGAATTCGCGCCCGCGCATCACGCCGAAACGCGGGCGGATCTCGTCGCGAAACTTCCACTGGATGTTGTAAAGCGTGCGCGGCAGGTCGCGGTAGGAATTGATCGAACCGCGCATAAGCGAGGTAATCACTTCTTCGGCCGTCGGGCCGAACAGCATGTCGCGATCGTGTCGATCGCGAATCCGCAGCATTTCCGGTCCGTAGGCATCGTATCGACCGGATTCTCGCCACAGGTCGGCCGGCTGGATCGTCGGCATCAGCATCTCGATCGCGCCGGCGCGATCCTGTTCCTCGCGGACGATCTGCCCGATCTTGTCGAGCACACGCAGGCCCAGCGGCATCCAGGCGTAGATGCCGGCGGCGGTCTGGCGCACCATGCCCGAACGCAGCATCAGCTGGTGACTGACGATCTGCGCGTCGCTGGAATCTTCCCGCAGCAACGGCATAACGTATTTCGACAGTCGCATATTACCTCCAAGCCAATCCCGTGCGCGCCGGTCAAAGTGCGCGCCTACTATCACCCAATCGAGCTGAGTACACCCATCGCGAGCGTGCGGCGACGACAAGGAGGAAGAACCGGGCGCGCCCAACAAGCTTCAAAACACTTCGAGCTCGGCGGCAGAGGCCGGATCGACGCGCTCGCGCCCATGCTACGGCCAGGTTCGGCATTCTGGTTCTTGAGGAGAACCCAGCTGACGCAGATGTGGCGATTTCGGGACTGGCAATGGGAGCAAACGAGGCCGCGAGGTCGAAGATTCCACCCGCGCGGCAGTCTTGAGTTGACCGCTAACTCTCCGGAGATCGGCCAGAAAAATCAATTGGAAGCTTCCGAAGATTCTCATTGCAACGCCGCAATATGATCGCTTACACAACCCGTGAAGGCAACTATCGACAGCGGTTCATCAAGAATTGCGCGGCGAAGGAAGGTTTGAATACAAACGAGACATTGAGATCTGGGGGGCATTCGATTGAAAGACTATTTCTTCGATTTGAACGGAGCAACAGAACTCCATTGTGAATTGCCGAAATTCCGATACCTGCACGCGGCAGACCGGCTTGGCGTCACCGATCTCGTGATCAAATGGCCGGGTGGGGCAGACTCGGCGCCGTTGGCGTCCTATTTCAACGATGCCGACATTTGCAGAACGAAGCTTTGGGGTGGAATCGTATTGGACCGGACAGTCGGTGGCCTGAACCCTACCGCCGTCGAGAAATCCGCAGAGGTGGGTGGCAAATTTGTTTGGCTGCCTACAGTGGACGCGGTCCATCACCGGCGAATCAACGATCAGAGTATCGATGGTGCAGTGAGCCTGTTCGATTCTCGATCCAGGCCTGTAGCGGAATTGACGGCCATCCTGGAACGCGTCGCGGAATTTGGTCAGGTCCTCGGAACGGGCCATATCAGTCCAGACGAGACCGAAGCCGTGATCGAACTCGCAGTCGAGAAGGGTGTCAGGCGGATCATTGTCAATCATCCGCTCTTGATCGGTGCGGACACACAGGCCCTTTTGCGAATGACGCGCCATAAGGCGGTAACCATCGAACACTGCTATGTCCCGGACCACGAGATTCCATTCGATGTATCGCTGATTGTGGAGGCCATCGACGAAGTCGCGCCCGACCAGACCGTTGTAGCCGACTTCGGCGATTTCGGTCGCGAAAAGAACATTGCGGATGCGCTTGTGGAGCGGGGGGTTTCGCCGGATAAGATGCTCGCGCTTACAGGTTCGAACGCGCAGCTTGTTCTTGCTTCATGAACCCATCGGAGCGCCTTGCACTATGCGGCGGGGCACCGCTGACGGGAGCGCCTCCTGCACAATGGCCCCAGTTTGACGAAAGCGATATCGCGGCGGTCGTCGAGCATATGCGCGAAGAGGAATGGTCCGCTTACGAAGTCACCGAAGGGCCATTGCTGGACTTCGAGCGCGAGCTGGCGGAATTCTTTGATGTCGACCACGCCCTGTTGGTGAGCAGCGGGACGGCAGCGCTTCAATCGGCCCTGTTCGGTGCGGGTATTGGCCCCGGCGACGAAGTAGTCGCGCCTGCTATTGGCTATCAGGGCACCGGGTCCGTTGCCCTGCACGCCGGCGCGAATGTGCGCCTGTGCGACGTTGATCCATCGACCGGCAACCCGACGGTAGAAAGTCTTGGCGCAGCAATGTCTCCAGACGTCAAATGCGTGATTCTGGCGCATGCATGGGGCTCGCCTGCCGATATCGAACCGATCAAGTCATTTCTCGATCAACGCGGCGTGAAACTGATAGAAGATGCTGCGCGCGCGTGTGGCTCGCAGTATCTCGGCAAATCCGTCGGCAGCTTCGGGGCTGCGGGGTGCATCAGTTTCCACGAACTCAAGGCGATTCCTGCGGGAGAGGGCGGCGTCCTTTTGACGTCCGACCGCGCAGTCTATGAAAACGCCGTGGTCCTGGGCCATTACTTCCGCTCGAAGGACTCCTATCACATCACTCTTCCGGAGCTTCAGAAGTATCGCGCTTCAAGTCTCGGGCTGAATTTGAAGATCCATCCATTTGCCGCTGCTCTTGCCCGTCATCAAATGCAGCGCCTGCCCCGACGTTTGCTGGATATGGAAAGCAGTTTCGAGAGGTTTGCCGCGCAAATCGCAGACCTCCGCAAGTTCAGCATCATGCCGACCAATCCTCAAGCAACCAGGCTTTCCCGGTACGGCTTCAATGTCCTGTTCGATGGCTGGTCGGAACCTGGGGCGCCATCGCTCGCCACGCTGGTCGCCGCCATCAAAGCGGAGGGAGTGAAGGTATCGACTATCGGGGGTGCGCCGCTTTTTCAGCTGGGCCTGTACCGGGATCGCGGACATCCCAACATAGCCGGTCGGATCGTCGGACCGACCGACGACGAGCATTTTCCGGGATCGCTTGAGCACGCAGCCAAAGTCCTGCGGTTTCCGACCTTGTACTGTGACGACAGCGAAAGTGCGGATCGATATGCCAGCGTCCTGAGGAAACTCGAGGCGAACTGGAGTGCCCTCGCAGACTGGGAGGTCGAACTCAGCGCATGAGCCTTACCGATGTCCTTCTGATCAATCCGCCCTGCTCCGAAGAGGTGCCGGCCGTGCCTCACGAGGTCGGGGAACCGATCGGCTTGTGCTATCTGGCACAAGCCTTGCGCCGAAAGGGATTTAGCGTCGCAATAGTCGACGGATTCACGCTTGGGCTGGGCGTCGATCAAATCGTCGAAATTGCAGGAATTTACGACCCGAAATATTGTATCGGTGTGTCGGTGCTGGAAACGGCAGCACTCGCCTCGGGCGCGCTGGTATCGAAGCTGCGCGCGGCAGGATTGAAAGGTCACGTTACCGCCGGCAACTATTATGCCACCCTGAATCCGGAACGCACTTTCGAAATCTGCAAAGGCCTGACGTCAATAGTACGCGGCGAAGGCGAGGAGGCTTTCACGCTTCTCGTCGAATCGATCGCCAGGGGCGATTCCTCGTGGACCAGACTGCCTGGCATTTGCCACATGGAAGACGGCAGCTTTGTCAATAATGGCATTGCCGCCCAGCCGCCGATCGACAGCATTCTGGAGCCGACGCGTGAATGCCTGTCGCAAACGCTCGATGCGGGTGGCACAGCCAATCTCGTGACGGGGCGCGGTTGCTACGCGAATTGTTCGTTTTGCTCGATCGTGACATTCACCGCGGCAGGTGGCCAGAAATTCCGCGCGCGAGATGAAGGCGCCGTCGTCGAAGAAATTCGCAGCGTCAGCGATGAGTTCCAGATTCACCGTTATCTCATTCCCGACGACAACTTCATGCCGCCGGGAAAATACAGGTGGCCTCGGGTCAAATCCTTTTGCGACGCCATCGGCGAAGAAGATCTGAAAATCGAATATACCATCACCTGTCGGGTGAACGATCTCAATGAAGAGGTCGTCACCGAGCTGAAGAAGAGCGGCCTGGTTGGGGTCTATCTCGGCATAGAAAGCTTTCTGCCCAGACGACTGAAGTTCTTCAACAAAGGTGTGAAACCCGAAGCAAACTTCAGGGCATTCGACCTTTTGGATGCGCACGGGGTTTTCGCCAAGATCGGGTTCATCATGTATGACCCGCACAGCACGGTCGATGAAGTAATCGAAGAAGTCTCAATCTTGTATGAGCGCAGCCGCAACCCGGCCGTCATTCATACAGCAATCGACAACCTGATCAGGCACAGTACCTACCCGCTGGAACTGCAGGCAGGTACACCGGTGCAATTGCGGATGTCATCGGAAGGGCGCGCGTTCGAAGCAGGGGCCGGCTATGACTACTACTTTGACGATCCGTCGGTATACGCCCTTTCACGCTTTGCCGCCACGCTATTGCGTTTCGAAGGCGCTGCATTTGCTCCGCTGCGGGCGCTCTCTTATCGGCTGAGCTTCGGCTCGCCATTGACGACCGCAAACCAGAACGATGTCGAAGAGCGGTGCACGCATTTGTGGCGAAGGCTCGCGCAACTGCACTTTGAGACCTACTTGCAGGCAGCCCGAGCGCTACAAGCTGGCGCGGGCGATCCGACCGAAACCCTCCACGCACTCCTCACGTCGATTCACCGCCAGCTTGACGAAGTACGCGAGGAAACTCTGGAAGAGATCAAGGCAGCCGGGCTGACGGATCTCGAGCGCCCCTGGGTCCGGTTTCATGAATTCCCCGGAGAAACGCCGGAAGGCGACCGGCTTATCTACGATCCGGCAACCAGCCGTTGTCGCACGCTCACAGCGGCACAGCGCGACGCCTTGGTGCTTTGGTCAAGATCCTCGCGTGGCGAAATCCTTCGAGACCTTGAGCAATCCTACGGTGCATCTGTCGCCGAAGACGCCATCGATAAGGTTGCCACCATGACCCAGAAGGGGGGCTTCGCAGGCTTCAGGGAACTGGAACAGCACTACTCCCTGGAAGATGCGCTTGCGGAAACCAGCGGAATACTCAGCGACTTCGCCAAAGGCAAAGTCGGCCCTCGATCGTGCGATTACAGTCCGAACATCGAAGAACACGCTTTGCGGAAGAACCTGGCGTGAAGATCCTGGGCATCAATGTCGGACCCTCGGATCCGTCAGCCCAATATCGCGACGGCGGTGCCAGCCTGATAGTCGATGGCAAGCTGTCAGGCGCCATCGCAGAGGAGCGCCTGACACGGCAAAAACACTGTGGCGGCTTTCGCAACGCTGCCGAGGCATTGCTCGGGCGGGCCGGACTCTGCGAAAGCGATCTCGATCTCGTGGTGGCCTGCAACTACGGCGACGAGCCAAACATCGATTTATATCAGGATTTCGGTTTTCCCGACAACGTCCCGATCGCGATGATCCCGTCGCACCACCTTGCGCACGCCTACACGGCTTTCCTTCCATCTCCGTTCGACGAAGCTCTGGTCCTGGTGGCCGATAATGAGGGCGCGATCCTGGGTCCTCGAGTTCACAAGGACATGTGGCGGAACGCGATGGAACGTCTGACTGTATACCACGGCAAGGGACATGAGATCCGCTTGCTGGAACGGGATATGGAGACGGAAGACGCCGCCAGTCTCGGCGAGCTTTACGGTAACATGACGCGCCTTCTCGGACTGGGGAATTACCTGAACGCGGGCAAGACGATGGCCTTGGCTGCTTACGGTGATCCGAGTGTCTTCCGGCACGTCCGCATGCTGGAATTGGAGGCTGGGGGACGCGTCCGGTGCGCGATGAGAAACGAATATCTGAACGCGTCCGATGAAATCCGCCGGTTCTTTTCAGAACAAGGTGTCGATCTGCCCGGGCCCTGCGAGCGCTACGAAGAAGGCAGTGATCCGGTTTGGGCAAACCTGGCTGCGGCTGTTCAAGAGCAACTCGAAGAAGCCTTGTTGCACAAGGTCCGCCACTGGGTCGAAGCGACCGGGATCAACACTCTTTGCCTTGCGGGAGGCGTCGCTCTCAATTGCGTTGCGAACCGACGGCTTTTGGACGAAACTCCGCTCGTCGATATATTTGTTCAGCCGAACTCAGGCGATCAGGGACTCAGTTTGGGTGCAGCGCTCTATGGCTGGCATGTCATCGGCGGCCAAACCCGGCGCGTGCCATTCGATGAGAAAGCAGCTTATTTCGGACAATCCTTTGAAGAAAAGGATTTTCTCGCCGCAGTCCAGGATTTCGGCGGTGATTTCGATTTCACGCGATGCGAAGACGTCGTCGGCACGGCTTCCGATCGACTCGCCGAAGGCCAGATAATCGGCTGGTTTCAGGGAAGAAGCGAATGGGGCCCGAGAGCGCTCGGCAACCGCTCCATCCTCGCCGATCCCCGCGACATTTCGATGAAAGACAGAATCAACGCATCAATCAAGCATCGAGAGGCATTCCGGCCCTTTGCGCCAGTCGTCCTCGAGCACAGAGCCGCTGAGTTCTTCGAGATAGACCGCCCCAGTCCATTTATGACCATTGTTGCCAAGGTTCGTCCCGAAGCAAGCCATGCGCTCGGCGCGGTTCGCCATGTCGACGAAACCGCGAGAGTGCAGACCGTTTCGCAGGATCAAAATCCCCTGCTCTTCCGTCTGATCTCCCGGTTTGAAGAAGCCACGGGTCTACCGGTGCTCCTGAACACCTCGTTCAACGACAATGGCGAACCCGTCGTGGAGGGTCCGATCGACGCGTTGTCGTGCTTTGAACGCACAGGCTTGGATTGCCTTTTCATTGGCGAAAATCTGGTTGAGCGGAGGGAAGCGTAGATGGCTGGCAAAACAGTGTCGCATAGGGCGCTGGAGCGTTGGAAGCGGGACAAACTGGCAAAGGAAGTCTGGTTCGTCTCTCCGCCACACCATGTCGAAAAGGCGACGGACGCCGTCAATGTCGGCGTCGTCTCGCACTTCGGCTACGAATTCACCATGGTGGCGCTGGGCGGCATGTCTTTGTACCACGCCATCAACAGGGACGCCGATTTATCGGCCGTGTGCGACCGGATCTTCATCTACGACTTGCTGGCGAGTGAAACCGGCGAGCTCGCTCCAAACGTGAAACTCGAACAACCTTTAAGCACTTTCGAGCGCTCGATTCCCCTCAACGAACTCGATTTGCTAGCCGTGAGTCTGACCAACGCCGATGCAGTAACAAGCGTCCTCAACCTGCTTTCGCTTGGTGGCGTCGCGCACCGACGGGCGGATCGCGCGAAGGCCGGCCAACCATTGATTGTGGCTGGCGGCCCCGGCTGCGCCAATCCCGAGCCCTTCGCCGAGTTCTTCGACTTCTTCTGCATCGGTGACGGAGAGGACGTCACAAGAGCGTTGGCGGCGGCAATCCACGAAACAAAGCGAAGCGTCGGGCGCGTGAGTGACAAGGAAGTGCGTCGACGCGTCGGGCAGGTACAAGGACTTTACGCATCAAGCGATTATGACTTCGTGTATCAGGCTGACCGCATCGTCAGCATTTCTTCCGATGGCGCGCCTGAAAAGATCGAGCCCGCTCAGCCCGCGTCGACAGAGGATACCGTCGCTCCCAGAAGCCTGGTGACCGATGGCGCGACGGCGGTCATAGTTCCAAACTACGGCTGCAAGCACCGGTGTTCCTATTGCCAGATTTCAGAGGTGGCATATCGCGAATATGCGATCGACGACATGATTTCGCAGGTTGAGGACTATTTTCGAAATGGCATCAAAACGCTGATTGTGAATTCGGCGACGCTGACGCAGCACAAGGATGCATTGCCCCTGTTGCAGCGGATTGCGGATCTGGTCGACCGATACGGAGACGACATAACCATATATATCGGCTCCGTCCGTTTCGACGAAGTTGACGAGGAGGTGCTGGACCAAATTGGCCGGCTGAAGGGATTTAGCCATACCTATCTTCTGTACACCGACGGCTCTCCGGCAAAGTTCATGGCACTTGCGCCGGAACATGGATCGCGCAGCCTATTGCGCCGGCTTTTTCGCACAGTGGATCCCTGGCGCATCCTGGATACGATCGAAGCGGCATCGCACCAGGGAGTCTACAACTTCGTTTTGTACTTCATCGTCGGATTCGAATCCGAAACTCCGGAAGATCGGCAAGAACTGGCCAATCTGGTTGTCGCCGTTCTGAACAAGATCGAACCAAACAACGGCAAGATCATTCTCAAGATAAACCCGCTTATTCCGACCCCAAGCTCCGCTTGCCAACGCATGGCGATGCCGTCGATGGAAGAGTACAGGTCGCACGTTGAAGAAGTGTGCCTCGAAGTGTCGAGACAGGTAGGCGAACGAAGATTCGCCCAACAAGTCGAAACCGTGATGCTGCCCGAAAACAGATTGGTCATCGAAGCAGTCATCAACCGCGCGGATCGTCGCATCGCGCCCTTCATCGAACGACTGGCGCGGCATCGTGCAGCGGGTGTCGAACCAGAAACTTCGTCCCTGCAATCCTGGCTGGCAGAGGTCCCGTTGAACGCCGATTTTCTGGCTGGGGCGCGTTCAATGGACGAAATCGTCCCTTGGCAAGTCGTCGACCGCACGAGTGAGAATGCGGAACGACACACGCTTCGGTCGCGCAGTCGTTAGCGCATGGAAGCTTGTTTGCGAGCCTTTGCCAATCGCTCACCTCTGGGTGATCACACGAACGGACGCACGTTCGTCATGGTCATTGCAGAGAATGCCATGGGCGAGATCGTTTTTGTGAATTCGCGGGAAGGTGGCCGCGGATGGGAACTGCCGGGGGGCGAGATCGAAAAAGGGGAAACACCCGAACGGGCAGCCATACGCGAGTTTCGGGAGGAAACTGGCGGCGTGCTGACAGCACCTGAGAAAGTGGGTGTGGTACTCAACAAATCGAGCGATGGTGAAAGGACGCTGTCGCAAGTGCATATGGTTGTAGGAACCGTCCAAGGTTTCGATGGGAAGGGCGACCATTCGCGATTGATGAGCCGAAGCACGCCCGAGGGGAGCAGTTTCGACGCCGATTGGATTGACGGTCTCATCGATTACGCTCTCGAAGCGCGCCGCAGAATGGTTACGCAAAGGATGTGGGAGGCCACCGCTGCCGAATACGCCGACAGCGTGCGGATTTCCGATAGCGATGTACACTATGGGCCCCTTCTTCCGGGGGAAGCGAGTCTCGCGCTGCTGCCCGACCTGACTGGCGCTCGTGTTCTCGATCTTGGGTGCGGGAGCGGGCACAATCTCAGAGCCTTGGCTTCCAAGGGAGCACAAAGTGGGCTGGGTTTGGACTTCGCCACACGCAATGTCGATCTTGCCCGGCGGCAACTTCCTTCAGGTATGGACGTTGCGCTCGCCGACATCGTGGCATGGGCCCAGGATGAAGACGACGATTTTGGGTTCGGAGGCGATTTCGATCTCGTTCTAGCCGTGTTTTCCGTCGCATTCGTGGCGGACATTTCGGCCTTGTTCAATCGCGTAGCGCAAGTTCTGAAGCCAAACGGAATCGTAGTCATATCGACCGATCATCCGCAAAGGGGTGAAGGCCTGGTCGCCGACCAGAGACTTGCTCCTGCAAATGACGTCACCGCCTTCTGCCGAACCTGGCGGACCGACGCACAAGCTTACAGCTTCTATCAATACATGCATTCGCGTGCAGCGCTGGTTGAAGCGATGTCGAGCGCAGGACTGAAACTCGAAGCCGAGTTGGCCCCGGCGGTCTTGCCGTTGGAAGAAGCCCGCGAAGCGCCGTACTTCAGCGACCACTATCTGACTCGTTATGATGAGATGGCGGAAAGCCCCTATACCCTCATCCTCAAAGCACGGCAGTCGGCAGCGTGAGTGTCTTGGACGCCCTCTTGGTGGACGGCCACGCGCGGATCGGCCGAGCGATTGATGCGACATTTCGGGTCCATACGGACAAGGACGAGATTGAAGTTTGGGAGGCGTTCTGGGCAGCTCGCATCGCGCAGGCCCAGGAGAACGACTATTTCTACGAGCACGATCACCTGGGCAAACGCTGGCTGTACGAGCAGGTTGTGGAGACGGTGAAAGCCTGCGCCGGCGGCGACCTCGCCGGCAAATCCGTAGCCGAAATCGGATGCGGAAGCGGATACGCGACAATGCGCATGGCGGACCACGGCGCCCACCCCGTTCTCATCGACGCTTCCGAGAATGCCATCATGTATGCGCAGCGTCTTGCGGCTCGCCTGGGGGTAGAGGAGCAAACATCATTCCTACGATCCGATTTCTCGCATCTGCCAAAAGATGTGCAATTCGACGTCGTATTTAACTCGGGCGTTCTGGAACACTATGAGATGGGCGAAGCGTGCCGGATGCTGCGCCAGATGGCAGCGGTAACAAAGCCAGGCGGGATAATCCTGGCGATTGTCCCGAATCTCTTGTCGCCCACGCTAATGTGGCGAATGGCTTCCTCGGGCTTCAAGGGAAGCGAACGCTTCTATTCGCGCTGGCTGTTGAAGCGCCTTTTTCGCCAAGCGAATCTGACACCTGTCGGCACCGGTTCGGTGAACGCCTACTTACCCGTTGATACGCCGCTTCAGCTGATGAAATTCTTCGATCGACAGCTGGTCAGGCTCATTCCCTCCGGACTGAGCGCGCTGGTGTATTGCGCGGCAAAGAAATCAGGGGACTGAGAGCATGTTCGAGAAACCCTTCTTCATGACGCTGACCAACCGTTGCAACCTTACCTGTCCCCATTGCTACAATGAACTCGATCCATTGAAGCTCAAGGACAAGACCAGCGACGCATTGAAGCGCGAAAGGCTTCAGGTCGTTTTCGACAAACTCGCCCAGCAAGGTTTCAAGAAGGGATTCTTCACGGGCGGAGAGGCATTGTTGAGGCCCGATGCGCCGGACATTCTTGGCGACGCGAAAACCGCAGGGCTGAAAACGGCGCTATTCACCAATGGGCATGTCTTTTCCGAAGATCTGGTCGAACGTCTTTCGAAAGCGAAGCTCGATGAAGTCAGAATCTCGTTGAACGAGTTGGCCTGGATCCGAAACCGCGTCCAGTACGAGCGAATTTTCGAGAGGCAGACCAAGTGGATATCCGCTTTGCGCAAAGCGGATATCGACGTGGGCATAATCTACATCATTTCCGACCGTAACAAATCGTATTTCGACGAAACCTACCAACGCGTTCGCGAGATGGGGGCCGGCATGAAAGCACAGCCGCTCTACATGCCCACGAGCGAGGGCAAACTCGCAGAATGCTCTGCGAAATCCTTAAGTGCCGGGGATTGGGACGAAATCGTCGGTGCGGCCGCCCGCCACACCGAAACCTGCGACTTTGAAGAAGAAGCACAGACCGTCGTCTACAACAATCCCTGGAAACTGCTGCGTTACACGCGTTTCATTCGCGATGTGTTCGTCAATGACACGGTTCCCGAATCCTGCCCGACGGGTCCTATTCTGGTGTTCGATTCCGAGGGGTACGCACATCCGTGCCTGTTCCGTTATGATCTGGTCATAGGTCACGTTGGAGACGACGAATTCGTCGAATCGGCCTCGCAAATTCTCGACCAGCATCGTGATCTGAAAAGCGCACCATGTTTCAGAGAGGAGTGTCTCAGTGCCTATCGATAGCGCGCAGCTCGGCGAGGCTGACATTGAGAGCGTACTCGAGGCGATTCGACCGGCCTTGCTACTGGATGGAGGCGGCGTTTCGCTGGTTTCCATTGCCGGGAACACTGTGACACTGCGCATGCTCGGTGCTTGTCGGCAGTGCTCCAGCCTCCCCGCGACCAAGAAATACGGAATAGAAGCGGAATTTGAAGCGAGGTTTGAAGATCTCGTCCAGATTCTATGGGCCGACTAGGTTCGACTTTTCATTCCAGGAAAGCGTTTGCACCGGGGCCGAGCAAACGGAGATCTCGAAATCGTCCGCGCATATCAGCGACGCCCAAGTCGGCCCGGTCATCTCGGCCAGTACGCTTGAAGCATCGACGCGGTAAGCGTTCTTCTTGGCGGTCACCGGAATTCGGATAGGCTCTGCACTGCTGGCATGATTCCGGAATATCACCACAGCGGTTTTTGGCACTACGTCGGGATCGAAGGAAACACTGACCAAGCCGTCCATATCAACCTGTAGCTTGGCCGCGCTCTTGCCCGCTGGTGCATCGAGTACGATACCGCACCGCGCGCATATCGCCACGTCCCGCTTGTAGCCGCCCAAATCGAAGCGAAGCGATGTCGCAAGGTCTCCGCAGCTTCCGCACGTGCTCGAAGTCTCCTCCAAGTCGTGAATACGCGAGTGTGCGATCCAAATCCGGGTCCAATTTCCCAAGGCCGCGACGCTCTGGCAAAGCAGCTTTTCTATGCGACTGAGCTCATTCGACTTGATGGCGTCGATCGCTTCAACCAGGCACGCCCGCACGTCGTCATCCTGGAGCTGTTGCACCTCGTGCTCGAGACACCAAGTGATATAGTCGCGAGAATTGGATAGAACCGGGACAATGGAATCCTGCGCCTGAGAGGGTAACGACCAAGTCGAGGTTGGCGTTAGCCTCAAGTCCGGATCACCGATCAGGCAGTACGAATTGCCCAGGCGTTCCGTTGCAGAACGCGTGTTCCAGATTGCAAGAGCCTCGCCCGGCGTCGCAGAGGATGCGAACAAATCCGACAAGGCCAAGGATCGCTCGGTGTTCGAGATGCCGATTTTCCACGTGCTGACGATTGCTCCGATGCAGGCTTCGGAAACGAGAGCGTCAATCAATCGAAATTCGGGAGACACTGGCGCAGAATGATCGAGCACGCCACTGCAGATGTCAGCCACTAGCATCCGCGCTTGAATTCCTGCGGCAGGCTGGAGATTGCCTCGCTTTGCAGCTTCATCAATCGCGACATGGTGGCGGTGGCAGTGCCCGGTTAGCACGCAGCGTGGTGCGCGCGTACCAGCCGAAGGGCGGGCCTGCGGAGTCCTGCAAAGCGTCGCTTCGGTCGAGAGCTGTACGTCTACCCCGTCTCCGTGCGAGGAAATGAAGAGCAGGTCCGCACCCGACTCAAGTGCGTGGCTGACTTCCGGCGAGGCGGCGGATTGCCCCGTGACCACTCGCTCCTCCGAAATCAGCGCCTCATCGAAGGGAATCCGCGCCAACACGTCAGCTCTGGAAACGCCGATGCTGGAATTTGATGAAAGATACTTCGCTGCTGAAAACCGAAGGACGTTGCGATACAGTTCCAACTCGTCACGGCCAAAAATCACGCCGGCAAGTGACGCGGTGTTCGAGCCGCGAGGAAGCTGTGACAAGGCACGGAAAAGCGGCTCGGATGCGTCCCGTGCGAAACACACCACGACGGACGGCCGAATGCGCTCCACCTCTTTCGGTGTAACCACACCGGCAAATGAACGCCCGGTAAGCTGCGCATAGAGCGATGCGGCCTCGGCCGTTCCCTGGCCAAGCCCTACGACGCAATCTTCCGCGGTGACA
>JASJDE010000068.1 GCA_030065195.1 Erythrobacter sp.
GGTAACGTTTTCCAAGACCTCGGCAAGATTCTGGTCTGGCAGCTTACCGATATCCTCCGCCTGGATGACTTCGATCAGGCTATCGGCATCGCGTTTCTCATTGAGCGCGCTTGCAAGCGAGCTGCGGATTCCGGTGACGATGATCTGGTTGCCTTCGCCCACCGAGTCGTCGGCGGCTTCAGCGTCTTGAGCGAAGACAGTCCCTGGCGAGAGCGCTATGGCCGAACCGGCCAGCAAGCCCGCGACAATACGCGATTTTCTCGCGGACGGGCATTCGCCCCCGTTCCAGTACCCCATGTCATTCTCCCATCACCATTTTCTGGTCTCTCGGCATCGGAGCATAACTGGACCGCATATCGAGTCAACCAGATACACAGTCCTAAAGTATATTTATGTCATACCAATTGGTATACACTATCCATAAGAGACTGAAATTCCTCATGCAAATTCGGCCATATGCTGACGATAGCTGTGGACATGCATCCTTCCTCGCCAATGATTGAGCCTCGAGCGCGGCGAGTTTGGGCGAGTTGAAGTTGATGTGGTAGCGCCAGATCACCCGAAATGCCGGCACAGAGGAGCAATCTCTCGCGATACTCAACCGAGATACCGAGCATTAGACCAATATCGCTCCAGGAAATATGCAGGAAACACAGCCCATTGATCAACTGGACAGGCCAGAAATACAAAAAGGTATGACAGATTGGTTGACATGATTGATGGGGCCATTATCCCTAGTCGCACAACAATTCCTTGGGAGGGGATCATGGTTTCACGCGTAGCCCGTTGCGGCGCCTTTTCGCGTATTTCGATTTCGGCGGCACTTCTGGCGGGTACAGCCCTCGTGGCATCGCCTGCGCTCGCGCAGGATGAAGGCGGGGGTCAAGACGAGAGCGTTGCGGAAGGCGACGGTGACATCATCGTGACGGGTATTCGGGCAACGATCCAGGGCTCTATCGAAGAAAAACGCAACGCGACCGAAGTGTTCGATGCACTGTCGGCCAACGAGATTGGCGACATTCCTGCGCTTTCGATCGGTGAAGCGCTCGAAACTCTCACCGGCGCTGGCTCGCATCGCGAGCAGGGCGGCGCGACCGAAATCTCCATCCGCGGCCTGGGGCCATTCCTAAGCTCAACAGTGATCAACGGACGTGTCGCCACCAATGGCAGCGGTGACCGCTCGGTCAATTTCAGCCAGTTCCCGTCCGAATTGTTCAGCAAGGTCGGAATCTATAAGACGCAAGCCGCAAGCTACATCGAAGGCGGTGTTGCCGGGCAGATCGTGCTCGAAACAATCAAACCTCTCGATTACGGCAAGCGCCGCGTTCAGGGCGAAATCAAGGCGAGTATCAACCCTGACAACCTCGACATCGATTCGGACCAGCGGTTCCAGGACATCGGTTTCCGCGGCACGCTTAGCTACGTGGATCAGTTCGACCTTGGCGACGGCGAATTCGGCATCTCGATCGGCTATCAGCGCAACGAAACCACCAATCCCGAGCAAGAAGCGAACGTCTCCAACACGATCCGCGCTTGCGTGCTTGACCCAAGCACAACCAGCGACGGCGTCTTCGACGATGGCAACTGCGACACGAGCGGCAGCACAATCGCAGGACTCCGCGACGGCAGCGTCACCCTGCCTTTCGTGATCGCACGAAACAGCTATGCGCTGCGGTCGAACATCACGGACGACACGCGCGACGCAATCTTCGCCGCTGTCCAGTACAAGCCGAGTCCGGACGTCAACATCAATGCGGACTTTCAGTATTCTTCGCGCCTGTTCCGCGAGCAGCGCTCCGACTTGAACTTCGCCGAAGGTCGCCGGATCGACGGTCCCGGCGATCCAAACATGATCGAAGGCTTCCCGCTGATCTTCACAGAAAGTGGAGCGCTTCGCCAATTCACCAACGAGCAGCGTATCGAAGCTGTGAGCGAGTACCTTGAGCGCGACGAGGAATATTGGGGCGGCGGTCTGTCGCTCGACTTCAAGCCGGCCGATCGCCTGACGGTCTCGCTCGACGCGTCCTATTCGCAAACCCAACGGATCGAGGAAGCTGTCCAGATCCGCTTCCGTACCGAGGATGGCGAAAGTATCGAGGGCAACACCGACGCCAATGGCAATCCGTTCTTTCCCGAAGCATTCGAAAGCGATCAAACGCCCAATGCGGGTCGGACAAACGGCACCGACGACCGTGTTGAGACTGCCGTCCTGATCCGCCAGAACGGTGCGGAGGGCCTCAACTTCTTTACTCAAAACTTCGACGTTACCGATCATGCGCTGTTCGCCAACGACCCGCGCCTGCGCGCCGATCTAGAGCAGGACAGGTTCAACAGCGTTTGGGCCGTTCGAGGCGATGTCGAATACGAAATGGACGGCTTTTTCAGTTCGATCCAGGCCGGCACGCGCTACCAGGAATTGATCTATCGCGATGTGCCGGGCGCTTCGAATGGTACCAGCCGCCAGCAGATCAACTACAATGACACAGATAGGACCGGCGCTCTCGCCGTGGCCAACCGCGAGTGCCGTACGGAATTCCCGGAAACCGGTTTCCTTTCATCGATTTCTGGTGGCAATCCCTTGATCACCAATGTCGATCTGAACGGGAATGTGCTTGGCACGTCCAATAGCTTTGCCACTTTCGATGCGCGCTGCATTGCGCGGGTTCTCGAACGCGAAGATCCCTCGGGCCTGGAGTTCGATGCCGACGGAAACGTCATTTTCCCGACGGGAGACTTCGACTCGATCCAGAACACCGATGTGACCGAACGCAGTTGGGCTGGCTACGTGCAGGCTAATTTCGACAGCGAGTTTGGCAGCCTGCCGGTGCGAGGCAATGTCGGGGTGCGTGTGGTCAACACTTCGGTCCGTTCGCGAGGGTTTCGCACAACCCTCAATATCGTGTTGGAGGACGTTGACGAGGACGGTATCGCCGGCTTTGCGCTTGTTGAAGACCCGAGCCAGCTGACCGTCCGCAACTCGATTGCGTCTTACACCGAATTCCTGCCAAGCTTTAACCTTGTGGCAGAATTCCAGCCAGACCTGCTCGGGCGGTTCGCGATCTATCGTTCGCTGTCGCGTCCGGATCCCTCCGATCTTGGTGATGGTCGAATCATAAACATCAACGCCGATGATGACTTTGCAACACCGCAGGAAGCGCTTGTCGGCGGAGTCGACAACGTCTCGGCAACCGGCAATCCGGCAACCGAACCGTTGCTTTCCTGGAATGTCGATGCCGGTCTCGAATGGTATCCGAACGACGATACAATCCTCGCCTTCAACGCCTATTACAAGAGCTTCAACGGCGGTTTCGAAACCGTGGGCGTGTTCGAGACTTTCACGATCGGGGAAGCCAGCGCCGATCTGCTCACCACGTCGATCAACACCACCAACGATACCAGCACCATCTATGGTATCGAAATCACGGCTGCGCACCGGCTGAGCTACCTGCCCTTCCCGCTTGACGGGCTGGGCTTCAAGATCAGCTACAATTACGCCGATTCAGATTTCGAATTCGAAGATGACACTCTTGGCGCGATTACGACGGTGAATGCCGATGGATCGACCAGCACCAGCAATGGGCTGATCCCGCCATCGAACCTGTTCGGGTTCTCGGAACACGTGCTTTCCGCGCAGGCATACTACGAAATCGGTCCGTTCGATTTCCAGGGCGTCTACAAGTACCGCAGCGAGTATTTCCAGCAGTTTGTCTCGACACCGGGCCGCGTCCGCTATGTCGACGACGTGGGCGTGTTCGAGGCCCGGATATCGTTCGAGCTCAACGATAACGTCCGGTTCACAGCGGAAGGGATCAACCTGTTCAACGAGCCGCGGACCAACTTCCGCGGAGCGCCAGACGATTTCGGCGCGATCCAGGTTTACGGCCCGCGCTACTTCGTGGGGGCACGGGTCAAGTTCTGACCCGCTTGCGACTGCCGCCGCAGGTGGGGGTCTGCGGCGGCAGTCCATCACTTTGACTGGCACGAAAGGGCCATATAGGCGTAGGAATTAGGTAGAGAGGAACGCTCAAACCGGCAGCAAGGGTAAAGAATGAACGGCAAGCGACTTTTCCAATCGGTAGCAGAACAGATCGCGGATCTGATCGATGAAGGCTCTTTTCCTCCGGGAACAAGGCTTCCCGGAGAACGCGAGTTGGCCGAACGATTGGGGGTCAGCCGGGTGACGATCCGGGAGGCTGAGATCGCGCTGCAGGCGGTTGGACGTCTCGAAATCAAGACCGGATCGGGCGTCTATGTCAGCGATAGCCAGCCGGAGAACCGTGCCGAACTGCCAGGCGCCAGCGCCTTCGAGGTGACCGAGGCACGCCTATTGGTCGAGGCAGAGGCCGCAGCGCTCGCCGCTCACAACATCACCGATGAGGGGATCGCCACGCTCGAAGGTCTCATCGAACAGATGCGCACCGGCAGCGAAGAGGCGGCAAACGAAGCAGACGAGCAATTCCACCGCACCATTGCCGAGGCATCGAACAACGCCGCGATGGTCCACACCGTGCAAACGCTGTGGCGGATGCGCGAGGAATTGCCCGACGTGAAAGCGACTTATGAAGCCGTCTGCGTTCACGATGCGGATTCGCGTACCGCAGAACACGAGGCAATCTTCTTTGCGCTGCGCGATCGCGATCCTGCGGGCGCTCGCAACGCAATGCGAGAACACTTCCATCGGCTGATTGAGGCAATGCTCGATGCAACCGAGCGCATGGCTTTGGAAGAAGTGCAGGAGCAAGTTTCAAAGAGCCGTGAACGCTTCACTGCATCCGCAAAAATTGGCTAGGCCAATTGGTGTTACAAAAAATCTTATTTTGACATGCCAGATTGATTGACAGTCGGGCGATCCCCCGTATAGTTCCGACTCATAAGAATTGGACGAGGGGATTGTCGGGATGCTTGCAAGGCATTGCCTTGTGCTGCTGGTTATGTGGCTGGGCGCGACGCCCGCGCTCGCAGAGCATTACTTCGTCCGCAATCAAAATGAATATGCCCACGCACTGAAACAGATCGAAGCGGGGGACATCATCATTCTCGCCAATGGCGAATGGCGCGATTTCGAACTGGTCATCACCGGCAAAGGTGAGCCAGAAAGACCGATCACGGTCATTTCGGAAGAACCGGGCAAAGTCTTTCTTACCGGTCAATCGAGCTTACGCATTGGCGGTGAGCACATCCTGGTGACCGGTCTGGTCTTCAAGGATGGCTACAGCCCTCGAGGTGAGGTGATCTCGTTCAGGCGGTCCAAGCAGGACCAGGCTCGCAACAGCCGAGTCTCCGAGATCGTCATTGACAATTTCAGCAAGCCTGATCGCTACGAAAGCGATTACTGGGTTGGCATCTACGGCAAGAACAACCGCTTCGATCACAACCACTTGGTCGGCAAGACCAACAAAGGGGTGACACTGGCCGTGCGGCTCGACAGCGAAGAAAGCCGTGAGAACGAGCACCGGATCGATCATAACTACTTTGGCCCGCGCCCAGTCTTGGGTTCGAATGGCGGCGAAACTCTGCGGATCGGAACCAGCCGTTACTCGATGCACCGCTCGGACACGTTGGTCGAGAACAACGTCTTCGACCGAACCGACGGCGAAGTGGAGATCATATCCTCCAAGTCGGGCGGCAACATCTTCCGCGGCAATGTCTTCCTGAAATCGCGCGGCACGCTCACGCTTCGACATGGCGACGACAACGTCGTCGAGCGCAACGTCTTCTTAGGCGGCGGCAAGGATTACACCGGCGGAATCCGTGTCATCAATCGCAACCAGACCGTGCGCAGCAATTACATGGAAGGGCTGCGCGGGCAGGCCTTCTCAAGCGCCCTGGCGATCATGAACGGCGTGCCGAATTCTCCGGTCAACCGCTATGTCGAAGTCGAGCACGCCCGGGTCGAGAACAACACAATCGTCGACAGCCGCCGTGTCGCGTTCAATGTCGGAGCCGATGAGGAGCGATCTGCACCCCCAAGCAACAGCATTTTCAAGGGCAACCTCTTGAGCGGTCTTCCGGGCGAGACCCTGGTGGAATCCTACGACGATATTTCGGGTATCGAATTCGCTGGCAATCGAGTTGTCTTGGGCGGTGTGCAGACCGCTCTTTCCGACAAGTTCACAGCAGCCTCCACCGAGTTCGAGCGAGCCGCGAACGGCCTACTCTATCCCAGTGATCCAGAGCTCGGTTCCACAGGCGCACCCCGTGATCTCAAGCCCGTTTCCCTCGATCAGGTGGGCGTCAAATGGTACTCCAAGCCCGGTGACGAGGTCGCTTTCGGCTCCTCCGGGAAAGTCGTCGACGTTGCGCCGGGCGAGGATACCCTGGTTGAAGCGGCGATGGCGGCTGCTTCCGGTGATGTCCTGCTGCTTGGCCCAGGCGAATACATCGCCAACCGTGCGATCCCGCTCGGCAAAGCGCTCACTATCAGGGGTGCTTACGAAGAAGGCGCAGAGCCCCCAACCATCTATTTCACGCGCCCTACGCTCATCGAATTGCGCGACGGCGGCGACCTCCAGATAGCCAACATTACCATCGACGGTGCGCTGGCACCGGACTCGGTCGGAAACTCCGCGATCCGCACCACAACCTATCCGATCAAGTCGAATATGCGGATCGAGATGGACGGCGTCACCGTGCGCGGATTGGTGGTCAATAAGTCGTTCAACGTGCTGACACTTGGCAAGAGTGCCCTTGCCGACCGGGTGAGCATCCGCAACAGCAATTTCGTCGACATAACCGGAGCCGTGGTTTCAGCAGCCGCCGAGACCGAAGATTTCGGCCAATACAATGTCGAGTACCTCGATATCGTCGATAGCAAGTTCGCCAATGTCGGCGGACCGATTGCGGACGTCTATCGCGGAGGTCGCGACGAAAGCACCTTCGGGCCAAACATCTCGTTCTCTGGCAACCAGATCGCGAGTGTAGGCCTTGCAGCCACCAATGGGTCAGGCGCTTCGATCCACCTCCATGGGGTCCAGATTGCGAAGATCGAGCGCAACCAGATCGTCGGCTCCGCTCCGTTCCGGGTGGTGCACACGGTCGGCACACCCAAGACTTCGATCAACGACAATCAGTTCGCCGACACGCCCACATTCGTTCTCGAAGAGCTCAACTACGAAGGCGATCATCGAGCAGAGCTTTCGGGCAACATCTTTGCCGGGGACGGAAGCGAATGATGCGTTCTGCTCTCCTCGCATCGGCATTGGCTTTGGGCGCAGTGCCGCAGGCCGTTTTCGCCGCAACCGATCACTCAACCGCGGCAGTTCAAGACCTACCGCCACTCTATGCAGCGGAATTGGAGCGTGCCCGCGAATTCGTCGACGGGATGATGGACGAGGGCGTCGTCGTGCCGGTGCCGAAGGATCCGGGCGGCGGTTACACCCACGAGCAGCACAAGCGAAACTTCCGGGCGATCTACCTTGGTGGGCAGTTGTTCCGGATCACCGGCGAGCAGCGTTATGGCGACTATGTCCGAGACATGCTTCTCGAATACGCCTATCTCTATCCGACGCTGGGCGACCATCCGGCCAAGGCGAACCAGAACGTCGGGCGGTTGTTCTGGCAGGTGCTGAACGACGCGATGTGGTTGGTCCACACCGTTCAAGGCTATGCGGAGATTCGTGACGCGCTGTCGGCCGAAGATCGAAAGCGGATCGATGACGATGTGTTCCGCCGCGCGGTGAGTTTCCTTTCGGTGGATTCGCAACGCACGTTCGACCGCATTCATAACCACGCGACCTGGGCGACAGCAGGCGTGGGGATGACCGGCTACTTGCTAGGCGATCGGGATATGGTCGAACGCGCTCTGCTCGGCTCGGACAAGAGCGGCCAGGCCGGTTTCCTGCGCCAGAGCGACCTGCTGTTCTCACCCGACGGATATTACACAGAAGGCCCCTACTATCAGCGTTTTGCGCTGCTTCCTTTCATGGTGTTCGCCGACGCGATCGAGCGCAACGAGCCGGAACGTAAGATCTTCGAGCATCGCGACGGCATCCTTCTGAAAGCGCTGCGGACCACCGTTCAGCTTAGCTATCGCGGCTACTTTTTTCCTTTCAACGACGCGATCCGCGACAAGAGCCTCAAGACTGCCGAGCTCTATGACGGCGTCGCGATTGCCTATGCGCAAACCCGAGATCCGTCACTTCTATCGGTGGCTGAATTCCAGGGCCGTACTGTCCTGGGCAAGAACGGCATGATGGTTGCGAGCGACCTTGCGGCCGGAATGGCAAAGCCATTCCCGTTCCGATCCCTGCTCTTGAGCGACGGGCCGGACGGGCAGCAGGGCGCGGTCGCGATCCTGCGTCGCGGTGAGGGCGAAAGGCACACCGCCCTCATCGCGAAGAATACAGCGCAGGGCATGGGCCACGGGCATTTCGACAAGCTCGCGTGGCAGCTCTACGACAACGGCCACGAGATTGTCCGCGACTATGGTGCGGCACGCTTCCTCAATATCGAAGCCAAGGAAGGTGGACGCTACCTTCCCGAGAACACGACCTGGGCGAAAACCTCGGTCGCTCACAACACGCTGGTTGTGGATCGAAGGAGCCACTTTGACGGAAAGGTCAAAGTGGCAAACGAGAATTGGCCCGAACAGCTCCATTTCTCTGATTTCCATGGCCTTCAGGTGTCCAGTGCCCGGATCGATAGCGCCTACCCCGGTGTTGCAATTACCCGCACCCTGATCATGCCGGACATTGCCGAACTAGAAGCACCCCTGGTCCTCGATCTGGTCCGCGCCGAAAGTTCCGACCCACATCTCTACGATCTGCCACTTCACTATAGCGGGCACATAATGGAGTTCGATTTCGAGCTCCAAAACCGCATAGCCGAGCGTCCCGTTCTGGGCGCGGCAAACGGGTATCAACACATCTGGGTCGACGCCAAGGCAAGCCTCGAAAACGGCAAAGGCGCTCTCACCTGGATCCTCGACGGACGGTTCTATACCTATCGGTTCGCAAGCAATGGCCCGTTGAACGCAATTCTGGGCGAAAGCGGCGCGAACGATCCCAACTTCAACCTGCGCCGCGAGCCGCTGATAATACTGCGCGCCCAGCGCAACGGTTCCGCCAGTTTCGCCAGCCTGCTCGAAGCGCACGGCAAGTATGACGGCGCTGCCGAACAGACGGTCGCCAGCCGCAGCCGCGTGGTGGATCTCGCTCACGAACGCATCAACGACAAAGACATCGTACGCCTGACTCTGAAAACGGGGCAGCGTTTCGCGATCGCCGTATCGCACAATCCCGAACCGGATCGAGCGCATAGCGTCGCGCTCGATGGCGAAGAGATCGCCTGGACGGGATTCGCAGCCGTGGTCGCACTCACCGGAGGGGAGAACTGAAGTGGCGACATTGGTGAGCGCAGCGAGCCCGCCCTTCGTGGTGGCCGATGAGACTGCGACGGAGGATCTTGGTGACGGTATCACGCGCCAGATCCTCGGCTACGGTCCCGAGATCATGATCGTGCGGGTGTGGTTCGAGAAGGGTGCGGTCGGAGAAGTCCACGCCCATCGCCACAGCCAATCCAGCTATGTCGAAAGCGGATCCTTCGAAGTGTTTGTCGACGGCGAAAAGCGCGTACTCGCAGCGGGCGACAGCTTCTATGTCGCGCCGCATCTGGATCACGGTGCCGTCTGCCTCGAACCGGGTGTCCTGATCGATACGTTCAGTCCGGCGCGCGAAGATTTCCTGGAACAGGAGGGCTGATCGTGAAGCTCAATGGACTTCGCTGGTGGGTGGTAGGCCTCGTCGCTCTTGCGACCATCATCAACTACATCGATCGGCAAACGATCAACGTTCTGTGGCCCGAGAATATCGCGCCGGAGCTGTTCCCAGACATGGATGCAGACGGGCACAAGTACATTCTCGGGATCATCAGCACAGTCTTCATATTCGCCTACGCCGCGGGGCAAGCGATCTTTGGCAAGATCTTCGACTGGATCGGGACGCGACTCGGTTTCGTCCTGTCCATCGGTGTGTGGTCGCTCGCCACCGCTGCGCACGCGCTCGCAAAGGGTGTGGTGAGCTTCAGCTTGTTCCGCGCAATCCTCGGTGTCGCCGAGGCAGGGAACTGGCCTGGCGCAACGAAAGCCAACGCCGAGTGGTTTCCTACGAAAGAGCGCGCTCTGGCGCAGGGGATATTCAATTCGGGTGCGGCTATCGGCGGCATCATTTCGATCCCGCTGATCGGCTACATGGCGGTCTTCCTCGACTGGAAACTGATTTTCATCCTGGTCGGCGTCGTCGGCCTGATCTGGCTCGTGCCTTGGTGGTTCATCGTAAAGGCACCGCCCAAGGAGCACGATTGGCTGTCCGACGAGGAGCGCGAATACATCCTGACGGGCCAGAAGCCCGAGGACGCGACGAGCGACAATGACGACGGCTACAACCCATCGACCGGCGAATTGCTCGGCCGCAGGGAAAGCTGGGGCGTTATCATCGCCTCGGCAGCCATCGATCCGATCTGGTGGCTCTTCATCGTCTGGATCCCGACCTATCTGGTCGAAGTGCACAACTTCAATGTGAAGGACGTGGCAGCGTCCGGCTGGCTGCCGTTCGTTGGAGCCATGTTCGGCGCTTGGTTCGGCGGCCTGCTCGCACAGAACCGTCTGAAGGCGGGCTGGAGCGTGAACCGCACGCGCAAATTCACGATCACGCTCGGCTGTCTGATTATGCTGCCGGCCCTGCTAGCCCTATCGGCGGCGTCTTCGCCATGGCCTGCACTGTGGCTGATGTTCACGATCTTGTTCGGTTTCCAGACCGCAATCGGCAACGTGCAAACTCTACCGAGCGATCTCTACGGCAAGCAGACGGTCGGCACACTGTCCGGCATTGCCGGTATGGCGGCCAAATTGAGCGCAGCGGCGCTAACCTATCTCGTTCCAATCATGACTGCCGGAGCGAACTACTACTCCGTCTTCGTGCTCGGAGCCGGTTTGGCGCTTACGGCTATCGCCAGCGTCTGGATCCTGTGCGGTGAGATCAAACCATTGAAACCCAAATCGGCCGCTGGCCATGCAACGTCTTAAGAGGGGGTACCGATGAAATTTGCAGGCAAAGTGGCAGTGGTTACGGGAGGCAGCCGCGATATCGGGCGGGCGGTTTGCGTGCGACTGGCCAGTGAAGGGGCCAACGTTGTTGTCAACTACAACAGCAATGAAGCCGATGCCGATGCGACAGTCGCCGCTGTCGATGCAGCTGGAGGCAAGGGCATCAAGGTGAAGGCCGATGTGACCATGCCGGCAGCTGTTGACTCTCTGATCGCAGCGACCCGCGAAGCATACGGCGACACCATTCACGTCCTCGTCAACAATGCTGGAGGACTGGTCGCACGCAAGACACTCGAAGAAATGGACGAAGAGTTCTTCAACTTCGTCATGCAGCTCAACGCCACGTCTACATTCCTTGCCTGCAAGGCAGCAGTGCCTTTCATGTCCGAAGGAGGCGCAATCGTGAACCTGGCTTCGTTGGCCGGGCGCGACGGCGGCGGAGGTGGTGCAATCGCCTATGCCACGTCCAAAGGGGCGGTGATGACGATGACTCGCGGTTTGGCAAAGGAGCTCGGCCCAAAGGGTATTCGCGTGAATGCCTTGTGCCCCGGCATGATCGCCACAACATTTCACGACAAGTTCACGCCCGATGCGGCACGCGAGAATGTCGCTAACTCGACCCCCCTGCGCCGCCAGGGTCGCGCCGAGGAAACCGCAGATCTGGTCGCCTATCTCGCCTCGGACGAGGCGTCGTTCATCACCGGCGCGAACATCGACATCAACGGTGGCCTCGCCTTTTCATAGCGGCACGGCACTCTCTTCCAATCAAACGAAAAGCTCCTCCCCATGGCTCAGTTCCTTTCTTTCGGTGAGATCATGCTGCGGCTCAAAACGCCCGGTCATGAGCGTTTCTTCCAATCCCCGACCTTCGAGGCGACATTCGGAGGCGGCGAAGCCAACGTCGCGGTGGCGCTGAGCAATTATGGGCTCGATGCGGGTTTCGTCTGCGCCCTGCCCGACAACGACATTGGAGAAGCGGCAATCCGCGAGCTTCGCAGCTTCGGGGTCGATACTTCACTGATTCGCCGCAGCGGCGATCGAGTGGGCATATACTTTCTCGAGACAGGCGCGAACCAGAGACCTTCAAAGGTCGTCTATGATCGAGCGCGCTCGTCCATATGCGAAGCAGGACCGGGCGACTTCGACTGGCCGGCAATCTTCCAAGGTGCCAAATGGCTGCACATCACCGGAATCACACCCGCATTGAGTCAGTCGGCGGCAGACCTCAGTCTTGAATGCGTGCAAGCCGCCCAAGCCGCTGGCGTGACCGTGTCCTGCGACTTCAATTATCGCGGCAAGCTTTGGAAATACGGCAAGACTGCCCCGGAAGTGATGCGGGACCTCGTCAAACACGTCGATGTCGGAATCGCCAATGAGGAGGATTGCCAGAAGTCGCTCGATATCTCGGTCGACGTCGATGTGGAATCCGGGAAACTCGACACCGCCAAGTATGAGGCGCTCTCGCAAAAAGTGCTCGATATCTATTCGGGCATGAGCGCCATCGCGATTACCCTGCGAGAGAGCTTCAGCGCCGACCGCAATGGATGGTCCGCCTGCCTACGCACACGCGAACACGGTTTCATGCTCTCACGCAGATTCGAAATGACAGATATCGTCGACCGGGTCGGCGGCGGCGACAGTTTTGCTTCGGCGCTGATCTATGGCCTGAATGCCTACGAGAACCGACAACAAAGCCTGGAGTTCGCTGTTGCGGCGAGCTGTCTCAAGCATTCCATACTCGGGGATTTCAATCGCGTGACCGTACCCGAAGTCGAGAAACTGATGAGCGGGGATGGCTCAGGTCGCGTCCAGCGCTGACCCGCAATACATGACCCTCAAAGGCCGATTCCTGCCGCCTCGCTACCGCCAGGTTTCAAGGAGTCGATCATACTCGATCGTGACCGGTTCCGGGTCCTCGTCGGGAAGCCTGACTTTGGGCGATCCGGGTTGGTCCAGCCAATAGGCATCGCCTCGCTCTTCGTTGAGTTTCGGCCCAAGGTCTCCCTGCAAACCGGCACGCTCCAGCCTTTCGAGAACGCGCTCCTGCTGCTCGCACAATGCATCGAGCGCAGCTTTCGACGTTTTCGTGCCGGAGGATGCGTCTCCGATATTCTGCCACCAGAGCTGCGCGAGACGCGGATAATCCGGAACGTTGGTACCGGTCGGTGACCAGCGCGTTCGCGCGGGTGAGCGATAGAACTCGATCAGCCCGCCCAGCTTAGGCGCGCGTTCGGTAAAGGATTCGTGCTGGATTGTGGACTCGCGAATGAAGGTGAGACCGGCATGGGATTTCTTCACGTCCACGGTCTTCGAGGTGACGAACTGGGCATAGAGCCAGGCCGCCTTTGCCCGATCCGTCGGCGTCGACTTCATCAGGGTCCAGGATCCGGCATCCTGGTACCCAACCTTCATGCCCTCTTCCCAATAGGCACCATGCGGACTGGGTGCCATACGCCAGCGCGGCGTCCCATCTTCGTAGAGAACGGCTGAAGCTTCTTCACCGACCATGTTGGCGGTGAACGTTGTGTACCAGAAGATTTGCTGTGCGATCGCCCCTTGCGCAGGAACCGGACCAGCCTCCGAGAACGTCATCCCGGCTGCCGAGGGCGGCGAATACTCATTGAGCCATTTGGAATATTTGTCGAGCGCATAGACCGCTGCAGGCGAGTTGGTGGCACCGCCCCTTGCGACGCAAGAACCGACGGGTTGCGAGTTTTCGTTTACGCGAATACCCCATTCATCGACCGGCAGACCGTTGGGTTCGCCGATCGAACCCATGCCGGCCATCGACATCCATGCATCGGTGAATCGCCATCCGAGCGATGGGTCCTTTTTCCCGTAATCCATGCTGCCATAGACCGTCGTTCCGTCGATCTCCCTGCCGGTGAAGAATTCGGCGATATCCTCATAGGCCGACCAGTTGACGGGGACGCCGAGATCATATCCGTATTCGGCTCTGAAATCGGCCTTGATATCGGGATCGGAGAACCAATCATAACGAAACCAGTACAGGTTCGCGAATTGTTGGTCCGGCAGCTGGTAGAGTTTGCCATCCGGACCGGTGGTAAAATCGGCTCCGATGAAATCGGCGAGATCGAGCGTCGGGCTGGTAACATCGGCACCATCTCCAGCCATCCATTCGGTGAGGTTGCGCACCTGCTGATAGCGCCAATGCGTCCCGATCAGGTCGGAATCGTTGACATAGGCGTCGTAGATATTCTCGTCGGACTGCATCTGGGTCTGCAGCTTCTCGACCACGTCCCCTTCACCGATAAGGTCATGGGTAACGCGGATCCCAGTGATCGCCGAGAATGCTGGCGCGAGGACCTTTGACTCGTATTCGTGGGTAGCGATGGTCTCGGAAACAACCGATATTTCCATGCCTTGGAAGGGCTTGGCCGCTTCCATGAACCAGGCGATTTCGGTGTCCTGTTCTTCACGGGTGAGAACCGATTGACCGCCAATCTCGTTGTCGAGAAATGCCGCCGCCGCTTCCCGCCTTTCCGCTTCGGTCAAGACCACGAAGTTGCTCTCCGCGCTTTCGGAACACGCCATAAGCACCATGCACGCGCTCGCAACAATTGCCGTTCTCATCACTTCCCCTACGTCCATCCGATCGTTGGTGCCCTCATACCCAGCGGAAAACGCAGAATGCAAACAGGGCGCATAGGGCCAGCGCCCAATATTGCGGCGCGTCAAGCAATCCGATCCACGCAAGGTTGATGAAGCCCGAGCCGAGCAGAGCGATAAACAACCGGTCTCCGCGGGCGGTTTCGATACCGAGAACTCCGGTTCTGGGTGTGCTGGGATACTTGGCGGCCAGCACGGTCATGCAGGCAAGCGTTACGGCAATGGCAGCGAAAAACAGCGCTGTCGGCCAAGTCCAAGCCATCCAGTCCATAAACGCCACCTTCCCGTCAGACCCGTCCCAGGGCAAAGCCCTTGGCGATGTAACCGCGCACGAAATATATCACAATCGCGCCTGGAATGATCGTCAGGACCCCGGCGGCCGCCAGCACGCCCCAGTCCAAGCCGGAGGCCGAAACCGTGCGGGTCATGATCGCCGTGATCGGCTTCGCTTCGACGCTTGTCAGGGTCCGGCTCAGCAGAAGCTCGACCCAGCTGAACATGAAGCAGAAGAATGCCGCCACTCCGATCCCTGGTGCGATCATGGGGATGAAGATGCGCGCAAAGAAGCGAGTAAAGCCGTAGCCGTCTATGAAGGCGGTCTCGTCAATCTCGCGCGGCACTCCGCGCATGAATCCCTCCAGAATCCAGACGGCCAAGGGCACATTGAAGAGGCAGTGTGCAAGGGCGACGGCGATATGTGTGTCGAACAGGGATACGCTGGAATAGAGTTGGAAGAAGGGCAGCGCGAACACCGCGGGCGGAGCCATACGGTTCGTCAGCAGCCAGAAGAACAGGTGGTTGTCGCCCATGAAGCGATAACGGCTGAAAGCGTAGGCCGCGGGCAAAGCAACCAGAAGTGAGATGACCGTGTTGAGCGACACGTAGATGAAGCTGTTGACGTAGCCCATGTACCAGGATGCGTCGGTCAGGATCGTCCGGTAGTTTTCGAGCGTAGGGTTCTCGGGGAAAAGCGTGAATGAACCCAGTATCTCGGCGTTCGACTTGAAGCTCATTGTGACGAGCCAGTAGATCGGCACCAGCAGGAACAGGAGATAGGCCGTCATAACCGGGGCCGAAATTCGCAGTTTGTTCATGACTGCGGCTCCGCTTTGTCGGAGCTGATCATTACCGTGTAAAACACATAGGAGATGAGGAGGATCGCTAGGAAATACATCAGCGAAAAGGCTGCAGCCGGACCCAAGTCGAATTGTCCCAGTGCCATCTTCACGAGATCGATCGACAGGAATGTCGTCGCATTGCCCGGACCACCGCCCGTCAGGACGAAAGGCTCGGTGTAGATCATGAAGCTATCCATGAACCTGAGCAGCACTGCGATGATCAACACACCGCGCATCTTGGGCAGCTCGATGAAGCGGAATACGCTCCACCTGCTGGCCTGATCGATCCTGGCTGCCTGATAGTAGGCGACGGGGATGGATCGAAGCCCGGCATAGGCCAAGAGCGCGACCAGCGAAGTCCAGTGCCAGACGTCCATGACCACCACGATCGCCCAAGCATCGAAGGCGTTCTGAGCATAGTTGAAGGAGATACCAAGGTCCGACAAGGAGCGTCCGAGCAGGCCGATATCCGCGCGACCAAAGACCTGCCAGATTGTCCCCACCACATTGTATGGGATGAGCAAGGGCAGCGCCATCAACACTAGGCACAAGGAAGCCAGCCATCCTTTTTTGGGCATGCACAAGGCGACGAGTATTCCAAGCGGGATTTCGATCAGCAGAATGATGGACGAGAACAGCAGTTGGCGCCCCAGCGCATCCCAGAGCCGCTCCGAGCGCAACAGCTCTCGATACCATTCGAGGCCCACCCAGAAGAATTCATTCCCGCCAAAGCTGTCCTGGAAGGAATAGTTCACGACGGTCATCATCGGGATCACAGACGAAAACGCGACCAGAACCAGAACCGGCAGGACCAGAAACCACGCGCGCTGATTGGTACTCCTTTGCATCAGGACCAACCCTCCGCGCCGGTGCCGGTCGCGCGACCTTCAATTCGCCAATCATTCCGGAAAATGCTGATATTGCGAGGGTCGAACGCAACGTTTGTCATGTCCGCCTCGATCTCGACGCCGGCATCGACGACGATGTTGATTTGCGTGCCGAACAGATTCGCGTTCACGAATTTCCGCCTGCCGGCATCCTGAATTCGGTTGATGCGAATTGGCAATCCTTTGTCCTTTGTGAGCCGGGCGAATTCCGGCCTGACGCCCAGCACGATTTCTCCGTCCGGATTACCGTAGTCCTGCGCAAGATCGATCTTCTCGCCGTGAATGATGGCCTGATTTCCCTCGAGGCCTATCGGCAAGAAGTTCATGCCGGGCGAGCCAATGAAGTAGCCGACGAAGACGTGCGCAGGCGTCTCAAACAGCTCCCGCGGTGTGCCGATCTGCACGACCCGACCTTCATGCATCACCACCACTTTTTCAGCGAATGTCAGCGCCTCGGTTTGGTCGTGTGTCACATAAATCATCGTGTGACCGAATTCGCGATGCAATGCCTTGAGCTGGGTTCGCAACTCCCACTTCAGGTGGGGATCGATGACTGTAAGTGGCTCGTCGAACAGGACCGCGTTCACATCTTCGCGAACGACCCCGCGACCCAGCGATATCTTCTGCTTGAGGTCGGCAGTCAGCCCACGCGATTTCCTGTGAAGGTGCTCTTCGAGCCCGATCATCTGCGCGACTTGATCGACCCGGTCTGAGACATACTGCACGTCCTTGCGGCGATTGCGCAGGGGAAATGCAAGATTCTCGCCTACCGTCATCGTGTCGTACACGACGGGAAACTGAAAGACCTGCGCAATGTTGCGTTCGGCGGTCGAAGCGGTGGTTACGTCGACGTCGTCAAACAGGATGCGCCCGCGAGTCGGCTGGAGGAGGCCGGACATGATGTTCAACAAGGTCGTCTTACCGCAACCACTTGGCCCCAGCAGCGCATAGGCATGTCCATCAGCCCAAGTGTGATTCACTTCCTTGAGCGCAAAATCACTTTCGGATTTGGGGTCGGCGAAGTAGCTATGGGCAAGGTCTTGCAACGCGATGGACGCCATGCCTACGCCCCCGAGCCTACGATTTGAGGGGTGGATGCATCGGCCAACCTACCATCCTGACCAAAATAGAAAATGTCTTCCGGCCGCACACCGACCTGGATAGTTTGCCCGGGTTGATAGACATGCGGCCCCGGGATCAGGCCGACCCAAGACTGACCCTCCACCTTGCAATGCACAAAGG
>JASJDE010000069.1 GCA_030065195.1 Erythrobacter sp.
CGTCCGAATAGAGCGAACCGATGTTCTGCAGAACGATCGCACGGCTGCGATCTTCGCCGAGCGCCTTGTAACGATTGTGCGCCGACAGGAAGTAGTCGAGCGCTTCCCCGACGACAAGTTGCATGCCGACCTCTTGCGATCGATGGCGTCTTTCAAAGCGGGCGCGGGCATGTACGGGGAGGCGCTCGACTACTTCCTGTCGGCGCACAATCGTTACAAGGCGCTCGGCGAAGATCGCAGCCGTGCGATCGTTCTGCAGAACATCGGTTCGCTCTATTCGGACGCACGCGACTATGAGCGCGTATTGCGGTACTATCGCCAGGCGAACGATGCGTTTCCCGAGGACAGCGCACTGGCGCTTTCGGCCCACAACAACACTGCCAACGCATTGAAGGAACTCGATCGGCTCGACGAAGCCGAGGCGGAATTCCGCAAGGCTCTGGCGGTTGCCGGGACCATGTCGAGTCCCATGCTCGAAGCGCGGATCCTGACCAACATTGCATCGACGCAATATCTTAGAGGCGAATATTCTGCTGCCGAAGATACTGTCGCTCGAGGCTTGCAGATTGCCTATGAGGGAGCGCCGGAATGGCGTCCGTTCCTCTATGGGGTTCGCGCCCAGATCAAGGAAGCACAGGGCAATCTCGGACAAGCCGAGATGTACATTTCGCAGACATTTGCGAAGGAGAACCTGGCTGAGACTTCGCCGTTCTTCCGCGATTTCCACGACACGGCGCACAAGATCTATTCGGCACGCGGTGAGCACAAGCTCGCCGCAGACCACCTCGCGGCATTCCATCGCATCGATGGGCAGGCACGCGATCTGTCGGCGACGGCGAATAACGCCTTGCTTGGCGCCAGGTTTGACGCTGCGAATCGCGAGCTTCGCATTTCGAAGCTGTCCGCCGAAAAGGCGGCCAATGAAGCGCGGCTGAGCAGCGCGCAAAACCAGGTCATCCTCCTGACGACGGGGATTGCGCTCGTTATTGCAGCGTTCCTAATCGCCCTGCTGATCTTGCGCACCGTCAGTCGCAGTCGCGCGGCGATCAAGGCGGCGAACGAAAAACTCACATACGTCACGCAGCACGATGGGCTTACGGGCCTGTATTCGCGCGATCATTTCCGCGACTTGCTCGAGAAGACGGCCAAGACCTGTGCCGATTCCGGTAAGCAGGCAATCCTGATGTTTATCGATTTGGATCGATTCAAGCAGGTGAACGATATTTATGGTCATGCAATTGGCGACCAATTGCTGGCCCGGGTTGCCGAGCGCTTTCGCATCGCGGCAGGCGAGGAGGCGGAAATCGGACGCCTCGGCGGAGACGAATTCGGCCTCTTGCTGCCACTGTCTACGGATGTGGATAGCGCTTTGCGGATTGCCGAAGACATCATCGAGCAAGTGAGCGAATTCTATCGAATCGACGGATATGAGATTTCCGTCGGAGCTTCGATTGGTCTCACTTCGGTATGCGGTGAAACTTCGACCAGCGTCCACATGACCAACGCCGATCTTGCCTTGTACGAAGCGAAACACCGCGGCCGCGGCCTTTGCGTGACCTATGAGCAATCCATGCGGAGCAAGCTCGAAGATCGCTCCAGCCTTGAGAGCGACCTATCCGACGCGCTTGAGAATGGTCAGCTTTCCATCTGCTACCAACCGATAGTTACCGGCGCCGAGGGTTCGATCATGGGCTATGAGGCGCTGATGCGGTGGAGCCACCCCGAACGCGGTGTTGTGCCTCCCAGTGTGTTCATCCCGATCGCGGAAGACGCGCTGCTTATCGATGCGCTTGGCGCATGGATGCTGCGCTCGGCATGCGATGAAGCCGCACAGTGGCCCGAGCATGTCAAGCTTACGGTCAACATTTCGACGCTCCAGCTTTCCAATGCCTCATTCTTGAACACAGTGATGCAGGCTTTGTCGTCGAGCGGATTGTCGCCTGACCGGCTCATTCTGGAGCTGACCGAATCCTTGATCCTCGAGATGGACGACGAGCTTGAAACGCTGCTCAACAAGCTCAAATCCCTCGGCATTTCCTTTGCTCTCGATGATTTTGGGCGCGGCTATTCGTCCCTGAATTACATTGAGAAGATGCACTTCTCGATGATCAAGATCGATCGCGAATTCGTACAGGCCGCCGCTGCCGGGTCGCGCCGCAGCCAGGCGGTTGTGACTGCCATCGTTTCGCTCGCACAGTCGCTCGACATCGACGTGACGGCGGAAGGTATCGAACAGGAATCGCAAGTGGATGCCATGCGCAAGCTTGGGTGCTCGTGTTTCCAAGGCTACCATTTCGGTAGGCCGATGGCGGAGGTCGAGCACCAAGCCCCTGCAACGAAGCAGGCAGCAGCCTGACATTCTTGCACGCGTTCCAATCAAGCGCGCTCGATCCCACTAATCAGATCGATTTGCGCCACTGTGGCCTTTCGCCACATTCGCTTCAATCTCAGGAACCCGGCCCAAACATTTCGTGATGGATGTGGTGATCGGGCACGCCGCGATCGATGAGTCCCGATTGGATTTGGGACAGGAATGTTGCCGGCCCGCAAAGCAAGTAGTGCGCGTCCGCAGGGGCGTCGAGTTCAATCAGGGAAGCGGGGGTAATCCGACCTGTGAAATCGAAGTCTCGGCCCTTGCGATCGCTCTCCAGTGGATTGCTGTAATGAATCGCGCGGCGAATGTTGGGGCGTGATGCGACTAGACTGTCGACTTCATCCCGAAACCCATGATGCCGTCCGTCGCGTGCGCCATGTACGAACCAAACCGATCTATCGCTCTGTTGCTGGACGATTGCGTGCAGCATCGACAGCATTGGAGTCAGCCCGACTCCGGCGCTGACCAGGACGAGTGGGGTCTCGCCTTGTGGCAAAATGAAATCGCCTGCGGGGCGAGCAGTCGATATGAACTGGCCGACCTTCAGCGTGTCATGGATATGGCGAGATGCAATGCCCAACTCTTCCCGTTTCACGCTCAAGCGATAAAAGTCGCCCTTGGGTGGCCCGGAAAGCGAGTAGCTACGCCTGACCTTCTCATCTTGGTCCGGGATCGAGAATTCAATCGGTAGATGCTGGCCCGCTTCGAATTCTTCGAGGGGCAGTTCATCATCCGGCCGAAGGTAGAGAGACACGATCTCAGGTGTCTCCATCACTTTCTTTGCGACCCTTAGCTGGCGTCCCGTTGCCGAGTCCGAGCTCCAGCGAAGCGTCAAAGCCCTGGGCCGGTCGACCACCTCCTCGACTGTGACATCGATCATCCTTCTTGCCGCGGGGTCGTGCGGATTCTCCGGTTCCCAGTCGATCGTGGCCGAGCCCGAAATGTGGAGCAAGCCACCCGTTTCAAAGTCTATGAACAGCAAACCGATTTGCGGATTCTCCATCAGGTTGCCGATCGTGTTGAAGAAGTTGTTCCCGGAGTAATCTGGGATGCGCAAACGCTTTGCGTCCACCACCTGGATGAATCCCGGCTCACCACCGCGATGGGAGGCGTCGTAGCCGCTGGATGGGGCGTCAGGCTCCCCCCGATGGCCGCTTCCAATGAACATTGTGTCGGATTTGGCGATCCGCATCATTTGTTCGGCCGAAAGTTCTTGGGAGGTCACCGCGTTCGCCGGGACGTTGTCGGAAACACGGTGCCAATTGCGCTCTCGGATGAATTGCGGGCAATTGCCGAATGTCTGACGAATATCGATCCGGAGTTGCCCGTCCCGGTCCGCTTGAATGAAACCGCTCAACCGATTGCGTCGCTTCGTCGCGAGCTCGATTCCGAGTACCCCAATGTCGGTGCCCGAAGCGATGGACGAAGCCAGCGGATCGGACGGGTGCAGTCGGGTCCGCAATTCGAGAGTGCGCGGATCTGGCGGTGTCGCAAAGCCTTTCTGACCTTCCAGGATGGAAACCCAAGGCCTGCCGCTTGGACCTTCCGCGGCAACGACAAGAAAGGGAAGGGCACCGTAGAAGTCGCGGTGTTGCCCGGGCATATGGTCGCGGATGAAGTCTGCGGCCCAAGATGCGACATCGCCTGCGCCCGCTTGCTTTTGCGCGGCCAGTTCTCCGGAGTGAAATGTATTGAGATTGGTCATGAGTCAGCTCCAATTCCCGATCCGTTTGAAGTGGCCAAAGGCTTTGATTCTCAACTTACTTTTGTGCGTCCAACGCGGTTCTGGCCTTCGCCGCCATGAGCGTACGCGGAACCATGTCGGTATCCACGAAACAGCTTCCCGATGATCGAACCGTAGGAAGTCCGCAGACCGCAATCCGCGGACTTCTATGGGAATCAGGCTGCGCGGGTTGCGGCGACAACGGGGAAGTCGATCTCCGTCTCGAATACCTCGTTGACGTAGTTGGTCAGCACATTGAGCGCGACATGGCCTACAATTTCGAGAAGCTCCGCGTCCGAATATCCGGCAAGTCGGACTTCGGCGAGATCGCTTTCGCTGACACGGCCGCGATTTTTGGCAACCTTCAGAGCAAAGCTGACTGCAACGTTGGCCTTTGCATCGGTCGAATGCCCGTGGCGGTTCGCTTCCAATTCGGCCTCGTCGAGTCCGGCGACATTCCTTGCGAGGTAGGTGTGTGCACTGTTGCAGTAGCTGCAGCCATTGTAATTGGCGATCGCCAGCGCGATGCGCTCGCGCGTGGCGGGATCCAGTTGTCCCTTGCCTAAGGCTCCATGAAGACCAAGGAAGCCTTCCAGCGTTGCCGGGCTGTTGCTTACCAAACGAAACAGGTTTGGTGTGGAGCCTAGCGACGCTTTGACAGTGTTCAAAAGGGGTTGAGAAGCTTCGACAGCATCGGCGATGGTCGTGGGGGTTTGAATACGCGACATTCGGATTCTCCTTCTTCCAGAGGCGGACTGCCCGCTGGCGAATGGGAGATAGACCTGCCAAAGAGTTGAAAGAATACCCGCCAATTGAAAGACATTATTTTGTGAAATGCATCTAATTGGGTAAGGTGAACCCATGGATCGAATTCAGTCGCTCGAGGTCTTCGTCGCGGTCGCAGAGGCCGAAAGCTTCGCGGCCGGTGCCCGCACGCTCAACCTCAGCGCTCCTTCCGCAACGCGGGGTGTGAATGCGCTTGAACGGCGCATAGGAGCGCGGCTGTTCACACGGACTACCCGGAAGGTGCGCTTGACAGATGTGGGCCAGGCCTACCTCGAAGACGCACGCCAAATTCTCGGGCTGCTACGATCTGCAGACGATGCCGCTTCCGGTGCCGCGACCAACCCGGTCGGCCGGCTTCGGCTTACATGCTCGCATGAATTCGGGCGCATATACGTTATGCCGATTTTGCGCGATTTCCTCGACCGCTTTCCGGAAGTTTCTGCGGACGTGGTCATGGTCGATCGCGTGGTCAACCTGGTGGAAGAGGGCTTTGATTTGGCCGTCCGCATCGGATCGTTGCCATCATCGGGACTTTCAGCCTTGCGTGTGGGCCAGGTCCGTAGGGTGGTGTGCGGCGCGCCGTCCTATTTCGAACGGCATGGGCGGCCGCGATCTCCGGACGAACTGACCGAACACCGCATGATTGCAATCTCGCCCGTATCCCCATCGCGCGAATGGCGATTCGGTCACAACATGGATCGCTCCGTAGGAGTGAATTCCCGCCTGTCGGTCAGCAGTGTGGCGGCAGGAATAGAAGCCGCGCGAAGCGGGTGGGGACTGACGCGAACATTATCCTACCAAATCGGGCCCGATCTGGAGCGTGGGACCTTGCAAACGGTCCTGGACGACTACGAGCCGGAACCCATGCCCATCCATCTGGTTCACGTCGAAGGACGCAGAGCCACCGCGAAAGTTCGAGCGTTCATCGATATGGCACGCGACAGGCTTAGAGCCACTTCCGTTCTCAATTGAACCCGTCCTCACGGCGAACCGGAGGCCGGCGCGAGCCATGACCGGAGCGGGCCAGGAATGGAAAATCGAGGCCTATCGTTCCCGCAGGCGCTGGTAGAGAATTCGCGTCTCCAACAGGTTCGATATGCGGAGGCCTACTTCGATCACGTCGAAGGGTTTGGACACGAAGTCCTTTGCGCCGAGAGCCAGCGCCTTGCGTCTCGCTTGGATGGTGGTGTCCGCGGTCAGGACCAGGACCGGCCTGAATTCGTCGGCCGAATCGTGGCGTCCGAAGGCTTCGAGAAGTTCGAATCCATCCACCTCCGGCATCATCAGATCGAGAAGCACGAGGTCGGGGGCGAAATCGATATATGTAGCCAGCGCATCGCGCGGATCCGTCAGGCATTCGATTTCGGTGTATCCCTCGCGCTCGAGCACATTGCGCAGCAGCGCGATATTGGCCTCTTCGTCGTCGATCGCCAGGATTCGGCTCGACAGGATTTCCCGGCTTTCGACCAATCGCCGGGTCATTTGGCCATCTCCGCATCGCCTGCGCTTGTTACCTGCGCCTCGCGCAAGACTCTGCTGAGCGTAAAACAGAACCGGGCACCGGGATTGGCCGGTTCATAGCGCAGATCGCCGCCCATCGATTCCGCCAGACTTTTCGAAAGCGCAAGACCGAGACCCGTTCCTTCAACCCGCGCACGGTCTTGTTGGCCGAGACGATCAAAGGCAGTGAAAAGGCGAGGCACGTCGGCTTCTGCTATCCCGGGACCGTCGTCTTCAACCACGAAGCGCACCAGGTCGCCTTCGGCGTCCGCCGACAGCCGAACGCGCTTCCCGGTGCGATTGTATTTTGCCGCATTCCCGATGAGGTTGAGGATAACCTGGGTTGCCCGGCGCCGATCTGCGTAGATGGTTAGCGGTTCTTGGGACTGGTCGAGATCGAATTTGAGCCCCGCACTCGAAACGATAGGTGCGGCGAGGGCGTGCATGTCTTCGAGGAAGGGCGCCACGTCGATAGGCTCGATCTCGAGTTCTGTGGCCCCGGCCTCGATACTGGAAATGTCGAGCAGATCGTTGATCAGCGAGAGAAGGTGTCGACCTGCTTTTGCTATCTGCCCGATGGCTTCCCGGTGCGGGTGTTCGAATTCTTCCTCGGCAATTTCGAGCAATTGCCCAAAGCCGAGGATCGCGTTGAGCGGAGTGCGCAACTCATGGCTGGTGCGCGACAGGAAATCGCTTTTTGCCCGATTGGCGGCAACCGCTTCTTCGCGTGCAAGTCGGAGCGCTTCTTCGCTGCGGCGTCGCTCGCTCATGTCGCGAGTCACCTTTGCGAAACCCTGCAACTCGCCTCCCTCGTCGCGCAGGGCCGTGATTACGACATTTGCCCAGAACCGCGATCCGTCCTTCCTTACGCGCCATCCCTCGTCTTCGGCAGCGCCTTCTTCGCGCGCGCGTTCAAGCATTTCGGCCGGAAGGTAATCGCGTGTCTCCTCCGGATAGAAGCGGCTGAAGTGCTGGCCCAGGATTTCGTCCGCATGCCAGCCCTTGATCCTTTCCGCACCCAGGTTCCAGCTGGTCACGGTTCCCTGTTTGTCGAGTGTAAAAATCCCGTAGTCGCGGACCCGCTCGATCACCAGACGAAACCGCTCCTCGCTTTCGCGCAGGTCGTCCTCGCGGGCGCGCAGCAATGCGCTCGCCCGTCCAAGCCGCTGGGCCAATCGGCCGATCTCGTCCGCTTCTTCCGGAAGATCGATCAATCGCTCGCCACGCGCCAGCTTACCGGCATTGTCTTCCAGGCGGCTTACTCGGCGCACGATTCCGGTCGAAAAGAGGTACACGCCGATGATACTGCCCAGCAGGCCGATCGCCGCACTCACGGCGGTAAGGCGGAGGAACCCGGTCCTGACTTCGTCGACAAGCCTTTGTCGCCTTTCCAGGACGATCGCTTCGGTGCGTTGAACGTCTTCGATCTCGCTGCGCACCGCATCGAGTTCCTGCTTGTTCGCGGCAAAGGAGCGTTCGACTTCTTGTGGCCCGATCGCAGCGGAACCTTCCGCAAGCTCGATGGTGGATCGCAAACCCTCGCGCTTTTGTGCGACGACCAGGCGGAGATCCTCGAAATGACCGCGCACGACCTGATCCTCGATAGCGATGTCGAGGCGCTCCATTGTTGCGGGCAGATCGGCTTCTGCGCGACGGTAAGGCTCGAGAAACCGGTCCTCTCGCGTCAGGACATAACCGCGAACTCCGGCCGCTGCTTCGGCCAGAAGCGCGTGGACTTGATAGGTATCGCGCTGAATCGCAAAGGCGCGCCTAACGTCGTCTTCGGCGCGGCTTTCCGCGTCGCTTGCCAGGTATAGCGAGACAAGGGACCCCAACAGGACCGCGAGAGGCAGGGCGATGACGACCAGCCCCTTGAAGGTGAGGGGACGATCGGCCCAGAAGCGAAGGCTCGGTTTGACCGGTTGTTGCTGCATGGTCGGCCGCTACACCGTTGCCGACTTCAATTGGACCGCGAGTACAGCTGCCTGGGTTCGATCAGCTACTCCAAGCTTCCCGATGATCCTTTCGACGTGAACCTTTACCGTTGCGGGGCTGATCTCGAGCTTGCGGGCGATTTCCTTGTTCGTAAGTCCTTCCGCAATCAGAGCGACCACATCCTGTTCCCGCTGCGTAAGGATGCTTTCGAGATCGGTAGAAGGAAGCCGCGAGCGCTCTTCCTTCATGGCTGCGTTCACCAGATCGATCGGCAAAGCCGATTGGCCGGACATCACCTGTGCGATCGCTGCGCACAGATCGCCGATCGCCGTGTCCTTGAGTACATATCCCGCCGCTCCGACAGCCAGCGCTTCGCGCACATAGCCCGGCATATCGTGCAGGGTGAGCATGATTATCCTGGTCGGAAGCCCAAGCGAGGCGATACGCCGCGTCGCCTCGAGGCCGTCGATTCCTTCGCCCAGACGGACGTCCATCAGAACGACGTCCGGCACCAGCTCCTTGGCGAGCGCGATCGCCTCTTCACCGGTGGAGGCGAGCCCCACGACGTCGACGCCGTTGTCGATCAGCAGCGCTCTAAGACCCTCACGGGCAAGCTGGTGATCATCGACGATCAGGATACGGGGCTCGGGCAACTCAGTCTTCTTTCGCCAGCCAGGCTTCCACGACGACGCCGCGATCTTTGCCTGCTTTCCAAACGAGGGTTCCACCGATGCCAGCCATTCGTTCCTTCATCACTTCGATGCCAACGCTGTCGCCCATGAAAGGTGCCCGCTTCCGATCTTTCGATATGGGTCCGCGTCCAAAGTCGGATATGCGTAGCACTCTGTCGCCCGTTTCCTTGTCCAGGTTGGCTTCAATCACGACATCGCACGGTATCGAGGCATGTTTTCGGATGTTTGACACGGCCTCTTGTGCGACTCGGAACAGGGCTGTTTCCACGATGGGCGACATCCGCGACGCGCCCGTTTCAAGTCTCTGCGTGACGGTACACCCATCCGCTTCGAGACTTTCTGCCAGCGATTGCAATGCCGGGATCAAGCCGAGATCGTCGAGCAGGGTTGGGCGCAGACCCGCAATCACGCGCCTAAGCTCCGAGACCAACCCGCGAGCGATCTCTGCCGGCTGTGCACTGCCGGAATTGGCGACCAGCGTTCCGCCGCGGGACTCGGCATTCTCGAGAATGCGAACAAGCGCAGTTGCCGTTTGGGCAACGCCATCGTGCAATTCGTGGGAAACGCGGCGGCGCTCCTCTTCTTGTGCGGTGAATATCCGTTCGACCAGTTGCTCGAGGCTCTTCTCCCGGTCTTGCAGAGTGCTCAGCAGCTTCGCCTTCTCGCGCTCCTTGCGTATGCGGTCGATTGCCGTTCCGATCAGATCGAGCTGGATCCGGACCGCTTCGCGGTCTTCCGGGTCGGCGATCGCGTCGATTGATTCGAGACTATCGATCTCGATATGGCCAACCACTTCGCCCTGCGGTCCCGGTGCCCTGAGAGCGATACCCCTGTCCGCACCGGCTTCATGCATTGTTGCGCCGCGTCCGCCGACGAAGAAGGCCAGCCTGTCGCCGCAATGCTGCACGATCTCGCTCAAACTTTCGAAATCGGCCTCCGCAAGCGCCCGTTCCGATGCCGAGATCAAGCGCATTCTGGCGGCACGGCCTTCGGCTTCGCGGTAAAGATCGCGCAGTTCGGCAATCGTTTCGGTGCCAGGAGGTAGGATCCCTGCGTCCTTGTTCATGGCCATCAACCTATAGCTTCTGGAGAATTATGCATAGGCCGTCTGGCCTACGCCAATGAGCGCGCCAAGCGGCGGATTTCGCGCGGAATACCGGGTCCTATCTGAGCGTGACGGGTCGAAGCAGGCCCCAAAAGCATCCGATCGAAATCAACAACTTTCGATCTTCGACGCAATCAGGAGACGTCACATGAAATTCACCCTCACCAAAGCGCTTGGGCTCGTCGCTGCCGGATCCCTCGCAGTTCCGGCCCTCGCAGGAAATGCTCCCATAACGACCGAAGAAGTCGAAGCCGCGCAGAAAGCCTGGGGTGACGGCATCGTCGCGATCAGCGCCACACATTCCGGCGGCGGCAATTACGAAGAACGCGCCCGCAAGCACCTCGACACCCTCTACAACTACGACAACGGCATGGTGCTGTTCAAACCGACGCTGGCAGCCGAAGACCAGTTTCGCGGCACCTATGACGAAGCGCTGAGCTATTTCGTCACCGGGATGCGCGCCGAAGACACCGGATTTGCGATCAAGGGCTGGACCGATGTCCGTTTCGAGAATGAAGGCATCGTCACCGACGACGACAATGCGATGGCCATGGGCAATTACTACTTCACCGGCGCCGACGGATCGGTGACCAAGGTTGAATACACCTTCGGCTATGTCCGCGGCCCCGATGGGCAGCTCAAGATCAACACGCATCACAGCTCGATGCCGTTCCAGCCGGTAGCGGTCGCTTCCAGCGAATAGGCGACTGACCTTTCGATCGAGCGGGTCTCTTTTCCCTCCAGGGGACCCGCTCGATCATCCCTTTCCCCCCGCTAAGAGAGACCAGATGCCCAAACTGAAAACCGCGCTCCTGGCTGCCGCGTTCGCGCTTCCCATTGCGTCCCCCGCGATGGCGCAGGACCGACAGGGTTCGATCAAAATCAAGGGATTCGTCACCGGCGTGCTGCCCGATGGCGAAATCGACGAGGTCGAGACCGACGCGATCGGATTGCCCACAGGCTCCGATACCCGCGCCACCGATTCGGTCATCCCGAAAGTCGTGATCGAGTACTTCCTGACCGACAACTTCTCGATCGAGACCTATTGCTGCGTGTCGCCGAATGACGTTCGCGGAACGGGTCCCCTGGCCGGAACGGAGCTGATCGACGACGCGATTATCCTGCCGGCCACCGTTACCGCGAAATATCATTTCGATCTCGGAAACGGGGTCAAACCCTACCTTGGCGCCGGCCCGGCATATTTCCTGATTTTCAGCGAAGGCGTGGGTGCCGACGCTGCAGATCTTGGAGTGACGGATGTGGATCTCTCCAACGAATTTGGCGTCGCTCTCCAAGCCGGTGCCGATATCAGCTTGAACGATCGCGGCCTCGGCCTGTCGCTCGATGCAAAGCGCTACTTCATCGGCACGACGGCGACATTCCGTGCAGGAAACGCCATAGCCCTGAGATCGGATCACGATCTCGACCCGTGGATCTTGAGCGCAGGCCTCTCCTACCGCTTTTGATCCTCCCCGGCGGTCAGTCCGGTCCTCCCCCTGACCCTCTGGATTGACCGCCACCCCCATCTTCGTCCCCCGCAAAGCACCACTGCGATTTCCGTGAGTATTTGCATGTTCCAAAAGCACGTTTCAAAACTCGGTCTGCTTGCGCTTCCGACAATATTGTTCTCCGCACCGGCCCATGCGACGGAAGACGACTTAAATATCTGGACGGGTCAATTCATAAGTTTCGATCTCGACGAGGACGGGGATTGGTACATTCGGGGCGAAGCGCAGGAACGCTTTACCAACGATGCCGATCGCCTCGGTCAACTCCTGCTGCGGTCGTTCGTCGGGTACCGGATCAACGACCGGGTCAATATCGGTGGCGGCTACGCCTACATCCTCACCGATCCCGTTGGCCCGGTGGAGATCAATGAGCATCGCTTCTATCAGGAATTGAACGTCCGTCTGGTCCAGACAGAAGGCGGTGTGACCGTAGATTCACGCACCCGCTTGGAACAGCGCACCTTCGAGGAGGGCAACCAGACCGCATGGCGGTTGCGCAATTTCGTCCAGTTGCGCGCGCCGATCAGCGAGAATAACAAGTTCGTCGCCTATACCGAGCCGTTCATTGAGCTCAACGAGACGCAATTCCAGCGCGGCGGGCTGAGCGTTTGGCGAAACTTCGCCGGGGTATCGGTGCCTCTTGCCGAGGGCATCGAGGTCGTTCCGGGTTATCTGAACCAATATGTCGTGCGGGACGGGGAAGACCGAATGGACCACGTTGCCAACGTCAACCTGTTCATGAACTTCTGAGTTCCGGGTCGCGCATGGAAGCTGGAACGCGCGTCCAAGGCTTGCAACGCCGGGGCTTTCCAAATCTGCCGAACGGGTGGCGGACAGGGTGGGATTCGAACCCACGAAGGGCTTGCACCCTTGCCGGTTTTCAAGACCGGTGCATTCAACCGCTCTGCCACCTGTCCGCTGGAGCGGCGCGTTAGCGCGCCTGCGTCCGCTTGTCACCCGAGTTCATAGGTGTAGACGCAGCACTATGGCTCAAGGGACACACGATTTCGCGCACGATCCGCGTAACGAAAGTATCCTGATTAACGTGAACGGCGGCCTTGTGCCTCGGTCCGAAGCGACGATTTCGGTCTTCGACAGCGGTTTCATGCTTGGTGACGGTGTCTGGGAAGGGCTCAGGCTGCATCGGGGTGAGGTGGCGTTTCTCGACGACCATCTCGATCGTCTTTTCGAAGGGGCGAGGGCCATTGCGATGGATATCGGCCTGACGCGCGACGAATTGGCGACAAGGATCAGGGACACTCTCGTCGGAAATGCGATGCTCGACCAAGAGGGCGTACACATTCGCCTGATGGTCACCCGTGGAATCCGTTCTACACCCTATCAGGACCCGCGCGTGGTCGTCTCGCCAGCTACGATCGTAATCATACCCGAGTTCAAGGCTCCGCTGCCGTCGACGATCGAAACCGGAATCCGGCTCTTTACGGTCCATGTCCGTCGGGGAGATCCTGCGGTCCAGGACCAAAAACTGAATTCCCATTCCAAGCTCAACTGTATCACCGCTTGCATCCAGGCGACGCAAGCGGGCGCAGACGAGGCCTTGATGCTGGACCCGCAGGGATTCGTCGCAACCTGCAATTCCACCCATTTCTTCATTGTGCGCAAAGGGGAGGTCTGGACCTCGACGGGAGATTACTGCCTCGGCGGGATCACGCGCTCAAACGTGATCCGTGTGTGCCGCGAACAGGGCATTCCGGTGTTCGAGAAGAACTTCTCATTGACCGACGTTTACGGAGCCGACGAAGCATTTGTTACCGGGACATTCGCCGGCGTCGTGCCCGTTACCGAGGTCGATGGCCGCGTGTTGACGCAGGGGAGGGGGGCGATGGTCGAACGGCTTCAGGGCCTCTATCGCGAACTGATGGATCGGAATGTCGCCGATGCCTGAAGCCATCAGGATCGCCATGTGGTCCGGGCCGCGCAATATCTCCACGGCGATGATGCGCAGCTTCGGTTCGAGAACCGACTGTGCTGTGAGCGACGAGCCGTTTTACGGAGCTTTCCTGAAGCACAGTGGAGAAGCGCATCCCATGGCCGCGGAAACGATCGCAGCGATGGATTGCGCATGGCGCAGCGTGCTGATTACACAATCCGGAACGGCCCCCGATCGAAAGCCGATCTGGTATCAGAAGCACATGCCCCATCATATGATCGGCGACGTGACTATCGAAGACATGGCGGGCCATCGGCACGCCTTCCTGATCCGGAGGCCCGAAAGGGTAGTCGCCAGCTATCGCGCGAAGAACGAGCTGCGGCGCGCGGAACTGCTCGGCTTTGCCAAGCTGCGCGAATATTTTCAGATAGCCGCCGATCGCTCTGGCGATGCTCCGCCAGTTGTGGACTCCGATCTTGTGCTCGAAAACCCCCCAGGGGTCCTCAAGGCGCTTTGCGAACGGATTGGGATTGGCTGGGACGTGAGAATGCTGGAATGGGAGCGAGGCCCCCATCCGGAGGACGGCGTTTGGGGGGCACACTGGTACGACAAGGTCAACGCCTCAACGGGTTTTGGCGGCGCTCCCGGTTTATTGCCGGAGTTGGAAGGGGAGTATCTCAGGGTGGCCGAGGAATGTCGCGCGGACTACGAGTTCCTCAAACGCCATGCGATCACGGCATCCTGACTTCCCTTAGCAATGATCTGTCGACTATCGGCGGCTTGATAATTGGCAATTCATGAAGCGTGTGAGATTGGTCGAAGCATGGCCCCTAAAACATTCTTGACGCTCGCAGTCGGTCTCCTGGCTTTCTCCCTGGTCGGCATGGCATCTTCGCCCGTACATGCGCAGCAATACGAAGCACGCGACGGGATCGAGTTTTCGGCATACCTCGAACTGCTCAAGGCGCGTGCACGGGCCGAGGGAGTAAGCGAGGCCACGATCCGGCGCATGACTTCCGGGCTTACGCCCAATCAACGGGTGATCCGCCTCGACCGGGGCCAGCCGGGGCGTCCGACCCGGCGCGGCTATCCCGATCTGGCCCCTTACATCGCCAAACACGTTAATCCGACACGGATCGCCGGCGGCAAGAGCGTCTACAGGAACTTCCGATCCCAATTGCTGTCTGCCGAACGATCCTATGGTGTCCCGTCCGAGATTATCGTTGCCATTTTCGGGCATGAGACGAGCTATGGCCGCATTCGCGGCAATTTCGACCTCGCAAGGAGTCTGGCGACTTTGGCATGGGAGGGACGACGGCGCGAGCTCTTCGCCGGGGAATTCATCGCGCTGCTCAAGGTGGCGGACAGGGGATATTCCCGGCAGCAATTGGTCGGAAGCTACGCCGGAGCTTTCGGCAACCCCCAATTCCTGCCTTCCGTCTATCTGCGCCTTGCAGCGGACGGCGATGGGGATGGACGTGCCAATATCTTCACCAATCGTGCTGATACTTTTGCCTCGATTGCGAATTACTTCCGCGATGCGGGTTGGCGCACCGGCCAGCCATGGGGCGTCCGCACCTCCGTGCCGCGCGGATTCAACGTAGAATCGTACAAGACCAAGCTGGTCTCTCCGGTCTGCCCGCGGGTGCATGCACGGCACAGCGAATGGAAGACGGTTCGCGAATGGCGTGCGCTGGGCGTGCAGCCGCAACGTGCTCTGGCGGACGACACACTGGTGTCGCTGTTTCAGCCCGACGGTCCTGGCAAGCCGGCATGGCTGCTCACCGGCAATTACCGAGTGATCCTCGAATACAATTGCTCCAACTACTATGCGATGAGCGTGGGCCTATTGGCCGATGAAATCGTGAACTAGACCTCATTGATGGCTCGCTAAGACCCGATTCAGCAGCTATTCGCTGCTGCCATGAGGGCTCTGCCGAACTGTCTGTTGGTGTTTTGCATCACCGTTTGTGCGCTCTTTGCCCCTGCGCGCGCATTGGCCGAAAGCGAACTGCCTCCAACGTATCCGAGCGCTCCCGAAGAAGTTGTGGCCCCCATCGTCTTGCTGGTCGATATCTCGAGCGGACAGGTGCTCTATTCCAGGAATGCCGATCGCCGCTTTATCCCGGCATCGATCACCAAGGCCATGACGACCTTTGCTGCATTCGAGTTGATGGAGGCGGGAACGCTCAGGCCCGGGCAGACGATGACCATCAGCGACGATACCTGGCGCGAATGGAATGGCAAAGGCTCGACTATGTGGCTGAGTGCCGACAGACCCGTTCGGGTCGAGGATTTGCTCACCGGGATTGCCAATGTTTCAGCCAACGATGCCTCGATCGTGCTCGCGGAAGGAGCCATGGGCTCGGTAGATAACTGGACCGCACTTATGAACGAGAAAGCCAGCGAGTTGGGGATGTCGCAAAGCCACTTTGCAACGCCGAATGGCTGGCCGGATGATGGACGCACATTCACCACCGCTCACGATTTGGTTGTCCTCGCCAAAGCGCTGATAGGCCGCCATCCCAAGAAGTTTGCGCACTATCTTGGCAAGCGAGAATTCTCGTGGAACGGCGTTGCGCAAACGAACTACGATCCTCTTCTCGGCCGGGTCGATGGCGCAGACGGAATAAAGACGGGCTACACCAATGAATCGGGGTTCGGGTTCCTTGGAACGGCCCGACGTGGCAGCCAAAGGCTGGTCATGGTGATCGCGGGCGCCGACAGGTTGGGCGTCCGTGCGCGTGCATCGAGGGCCCTGATGGAATGGGGTTTCGACGCATTCGATCGAAAGCGGCTGTTTGAAAAGGGTGCGACGGTCGGAAGGGCACGGGTGCAAGCGGGGAATGCGCGCGGCGTCGACCTGACGACGGACCGTCAGATCAGCGTCAATGTTCCCAAGGGCAAGGCAGGCGGAATGACGATGGCGATACGGTACAGCGGGCCGGTTCGGGCGCCCATTGCGGCAGGCCAGAAGATCGCAACGCTGGAAGTCAGGGTACCCGACATGGCACCGGCGCGGATCCCGTTGGTGGCCGCCAGCAACATCGAACCGGCCGGATTCTTCAGCCGGATATTCAATGGCATCGCCGGGTGGTTTTCGTGAGTGGGCGTTTCATTGCGTTCGAAGGCGGGGAAGGGGCGGGCAAGTCCACCCAGGCCCAGCTTCTGGCCGAAGCCCTTCGGGCCCGTGGACTTGAAGTCGATGTGACGCGCGAGCCTGGCGGGACGGCCGGGGCCGAAGCCATCCGGACCCTTTTGCTCGATCCCCCCGGAACAGGGTGGGGCGCACAAGCGGAAGCCCTGTTGTTTGCAGCCGCCAGGGCGGATCATGTTGCGAGGCGGATCAAACCCGCGCTCGCATCGGGAACTTGGGTGATTTGCGATCGGTTCGTCGATTCGAGCCGTGCCTACCAGGGAGGTGCCGGAAAGCTCGGCGACGATGCCATCACCAGCCTCCACAAGTTTGGAAGCGGTGGATTGCGACCGGACCTCACGATCTTGCTCGAGGTTGACGAGGCTCGGCTCGCGCGCCGACTGGCGGCACGCGACGGCACACAAAGCGATGCGATCGGCGGACGCAGCGAAGAGTATCACAGGTCGGTCGCGGACGCGTTTCGTTCCCTGGCTTCGCACGAGCCCGACCAATTTGCCGTTGTCGACGGCAATGGTGAACCAAACGACGTCCACACTCGCATCCTTGGGGCAATCGCCGGGCTTCTGAAGGAACGCAATTGATGGACTGGCCCAACCACACGGGACCATGGCGAGAGTGGCGTGAAGCCATAGCTGGCACGCGAATGCACCATGGCTGGATTCTTGCCGGCAAGAGCGGCCTGGGGAAGCGCGTGTTTGCGATTGCGGCAGCGCGCGAACTGGTTGCAGAGGATGGCATACGGCAACCTGAAGGCGACCATCCCGACGTCCTCGTCCTCACGCATCTTCCGAAGGACGAGAAGGAAGAAAAGAAGCGCGACGAAGGTAAGCCCTATCAAACCAAGCGCAATATCGCGGTCGGGCAGATCCGCGCGATGCAGCGCCGTCTCAACACGCGGCCTACGCTTGGATCGCGCCGGGCCATCGTTATCGATCCGGCAGACGATATGGAGACCAGTGCATCGAACGCGCTGCTGAAGAGCCTCGAGGAACCGCCAAGAGGCACCTTCTTCCTGCTCGTTACCCATCGACCCGCGCGTCTCCTGCCGACCATTCGTTCGCGGTGCCGGGTGTTGCGTTTCCCGCTCCTCCGCGAGGATGAGCTCCAGACGATGCTGGCCCAATCCGGCGTCGCGATCGATTCCCAGTCGCAGCAAGTCGCGTTGCGAAGCGCGTCCGGATCATATGGCGCGGCGGTGGAATTCATCGAACAGGAATTGGAACCCATCTCGCTGCTGATCGGGCGCATCCTGGTGGAAGGCGACGCAAGCCTTTCGGCACGGGCC
>JASJDE010000070.1 GCA_030065195.1 Erythrobacter sp.
CTGCGGGCGAGTCAGCGCGCGGTGGACCGGATGACGAACGAGATCGGTCATCGTGCCAGCCTTACCCCGCTGCCGCCTGGATACCGGCAACGATGGTGGTCGCGCCGAAAAGGATGAAGACACCGATGATCACAGTCGCTCCAAAGCGCCAGTTCATCCGCCCGGTGAGCATCATGAAGCCGATGGCGGCGACCGCCATGACGGCGACTGTCGTGGCAACCGTTCCGAGCAAGGTTCCCTGCAGCCAGGCGAGCGCGTTCACGATCGGGCCTGCCCCTTGCGGATCGGCGGCCTGCTGAGCGAAGGCCACGCTCGGCGTGAACAGGAGTGTCAGCAACGCGAATACGCGAGCCGGCAGGCGAAACAAGGAATTCATTGGATGGGTCACTTTCTTATCTGTTTCTCAATGCATCCGTGCGCGTGATCTGGGCCTGAGTCATTGCCCGACAGGACGCGAATGGCTCGCGAGCCGCCCCATTATGGCGGCGACGTATAGCCGGGTCTCGCGAATGTTGGGGACGCCGCCCGCGCGGATAACCCTGCCGGGTCCGGCGTTATAGGCGGCCAGCGCCTTTTCGAGATTGCCATCGAAGCGATCGAGCTGCTCGCGCAGATAGCGCGCTCCGCCCTCGAGGTTCTGCATGGGATCGTCCGGATCGACGCCAAGATACCTTGCAGTGCCCGGCATCAATTGTGCCAGCCCACGGGCACCGGCATGCGAGACCGCCTTTTCGCGCCATCGGCTTTCCTGCCAAACGAGCGCTTCGAGCAGGCTCGGACTGAGATCGAAGCGGTCGGACAGTTCGGCAATCTTCGCAGCGTAGCGTGGAGGGACACCAGCCGCATGCGCGCGGGTGTCGGCAATAAGGCTGTCGGGGACGATCATGCCATCCAATTGGACGGTCCCGCCGGGCGCGAATTCCGGAGCGGCTTCCGGAGACGCAACGATGCCTCCCGCAACCCAGCGGGCTCCGTCAGCATCCACTTCCATCACGTCCGCGTAAGCAGGCGCCGCCGCCGAAGCAAGCGCCAGAACCAGCGGGGCAGTGATACGATTCATGCTCGCACCCGCGAGAATCATTGCGGCCCTCCAATTCATCTCCCTTTGTCTACCGTAAATGACAGAGGGGTGACAAATGAGCCCTGAACCGCGAGCGGCGGGCGGGATTGCCGGCACAACAAAAAACGAGCGAGCAACATTGGGTCGCTCGCTCGCCTCTCTTCGCCAGGTTAGGCGACGCTCTGTCGCGCGCAGATCAGTCGCGCTGGGCAACCCGATTCGTCGCTGCGCGGAATTCCCCGCGCGCAAGCATGGCCATCGCCTTGCGGGCCAGTCTGCGAGAATCGGTTGCGTTTCCGTCGGCGGTTTCGAGTTCGACCGGGTTGTCGCTCTTCAGCGCCGCGTCGAACATTTCGCGCGCCTTTTCTTCCTTGCCAATATGGGCGTAGGCGATTCCCAGGTTAATGAGCAGCGCGGGATCGTCAGGGGATGCCTGTCGCTCTATCTCAAGCGAAGCGATCGCTGTCGTCGTTTCACCGCGCGCAATGCTGCTTGCCGCAAATTCAGAGTCATCAGCAGAAGCTTGCGCGACGGCTGGTGTCGCTGTGACCACGGCAAGCGATCCAGTCGCTGCGAGCGCCCATGCAAGTGCCGATTTGGTCATGGTTCTGTCTCCCTAAGTCTGTCACCATAGTGAAACAGGATTCTTAAAAATGCAATATAACTGAAACATTGTCATATTCCTACGCGATTTCCGGTCTTAGCTATTGTTTTTGCAGCGTAATATTTCCGTCATTTCGCAACATAACCGCCATGAAAATGAAACTTTTTTGGTAATTTTTGTCGCACTTAGGTCATAATCGCGAGTTTGCCGCAGTTATGTAATCCTGAAAGAATTCTGTCATTCACGACCCCTAGCGCAGCCCTCGGCGCATGTTCTTGCGCGTAACCGATTCTCGGGTTTTTAGGGGACCGCTCGCTGTGAAAAACATTTCTCGTATTCTCGTTCTGGGTTGCAGCTCGGTCGCTCTTGCTGCCTGCGGCGCGGACGAAATCGTCTCGCCCGGCACCAGCGGCGACATCATCATCAACAACCCGGCACCGACGCCCACGCCGACACCGACCGCCACTGCCGCGCCGACCGTTACCCCGGCCGGTGGTTGCCCGACGATCAACTCGACCAGCGGCCTTACCGACGCCGGTACGCTGAGCGGACCGACCGGCGAGTATCGCGTCTGCACGCTTCCGGCGACCTTCGACGTCGATGACACGCTGCCATTCGTCAATGGACTGGTCTACCAGATCGAAAACCGCGTGAATGTCGGCACCGACCAGGGCTTCAACAGCACCGGCACGGATGTGACGCTCACGGTCGAGCCGGGCGTTATCCTCTATGGTCAGGGCGAGAGCTTCTTCGTCGTAAACCGCGGCAACGCGATCCAGGCCAACGGCACCGCGACACGCCCAATCGTCTGGACCAGCCGCGACAACGTGATCGGTGTTGCGAATGAGAACAGCCAGGCCCAGTGGGGCGGCGTCGTCCTGCTTGGCCGCGCCCCGGTTTCGGATTGTTCGACCCAGGTTTTCAACACCGCAGTCAATCCCAACGCCAACGCGCAGTGCGAACAGCAGCTTGAAGGCACCGTGGTCGCCACTCCGTTCGGTGGAACCGACAGCGGCGACAGCTCGGGTTCATTCACTTACAACCAGATCCGCTTCTCGGGCTTCGAACTCCAGCAGTCGAACGAGCTTCAGTCCTTGACCACCGGCGGCTCCGGCTCTGGCACGGTCATCGAAAACCTGCTTTCGTTCAACAGCTCGGATGACGGCGTCGAATTCTTCGGCGGCTCGGTCAACGTCCGCAATCTCGCCGTGATCGGCGCGTCGGACGACTCGCTGGACGTTGACTCGGGCGCGCAGGCCAATGTCGAAACGGTGGTTGTCGTGCAGCGCTCCAACACCGGCGACAGCCTGATCGAGTTCGATTCGCCCGACGATCTCGCCGACGGAACGCCCGGCAACGCCCTGCCGCAGTCGACCCTGCAGGTGAACAACTTCACCTTCGTCCAGCGGTCCTCTTCGTCCAGCCAGGCAGTCCGTGCTCGCGGCGGACCAGCTCTCAGCCTCACCAACGGCGTGATCGACGTCGACACTGCCGACGATGTCTGCATCCGCATCGACGAGCAGATAACCCTGGCAGCGATCATCGGCTTCGATTCGGTGGTCTGCGACGGGGCCAACCGCCCAGTTCGCGGATCGTCGGGTGTATCCGACGCCGAAGTTCAGGCGGTTGTCGATGCCGGCACCAACAACGACCTGCTCTTCACCCTCTCGCTCACCAACACGCTGGTGAACGGAGCGAACGAAAACGGCGTCACGGCGTTCGATGCGACCGCGCGGTCGAGCTTCTTCACCACCTCGACATTTGTCGGTGCGGTCGAATCCGACCTCACCGCCAATTTCGGCGACTGGACCTGCAACTCGGCGACGATGGACTTCGGTAGCGCAACCGGGGCCTGCACCTCGCTGCCAGTCTACTGATCGCGCCTTCTGAATTGAGGGAGGCGCCGCCTAATCGCGAGCGCCTCCCTTGTTCGTACCAACGGGCCCCGCACGGGTTCGCAGATATTCAGAGACCTATTCATGAGGGGGTCTAGCATTATGTCGACCGGCACGCGCCTCGCAGGGCTGCTGCTTCTCACTACATCGCTCACCTTTCCGGCGGTTCTTCACGCACAGCAAACCGAAGACCCCCAAGCCGAGGAATCGGGCGATGACCTGACCGAAGAAGTTCAGGACACTGAAGAAGAATTCGAAGAGCCTGAGATATCCGTGCCGGGTGGCGGGATCATCGTCACCGGACGTCGCAACCGCAATCCGGAACGCTCCTCTACCCAGGTCCTGAACGTCCTTTCCGAAGAAGACATCGCCCGTACCGGCGAAGGCGATATTGCGGGCGCTCTTGGCCGGGTTACCGGCCTTTCGGTGGTGGGCGACGGTCGCGTCTTCGTTCGCGGCCTCGGTGATCGCTATTCGCTTGCCTTGCTCAACGGCTTGCCGCTGCCAAGCCCCGAACCCCTCAGCCGCGTTGTTCCGCTCGACATCTTCCCGACCAACGTGATTTCATCCTCGTTGGTGCAGAAAACCTACTCTGCCAATTATCCCGGAGAATTCGGCGGCGGTGTGATCAACCTCACCACCAAGGCCGTTCCCGTCGAAGATTTCCTGTCCGTCAGCTTTTCCGTAAGCGGCGACACCGAAACCACATTCGAGAACGGCCTGACCTATTTCGGGTCGGACTGGGATTCGTTCGGGTTCGACAACGGCAACCGCGACATCCCGTCGAACCTGCAGGCCTTCTTCGATAGCGGCGAACGCATCGGCGCAGTGCCGATCGCAGTGTCCGAAGGGATTGCCGGGCAATTGATGCCGCTCAATCTCGTTACGCTGCAGCGTGAAGACAGCCAGCGCCCCAATTTCTCCGGCTCGATCACCGGCGGCCTTTCATTCGATCTGGGTGAAGACACCTATCTCGGGATCATCGCCACGGCATCGATCAAAAACAGCCTACGCAATCGTACGGTGATCAGTCAGGGCGGCAGTTCCGACCTGTCTGAGCTGTTCCAGGATTTCAGTACCTTCATCACCGACGAAAATGTGCTGGTGAACGGGTTGATCGGAATTGGTCTCGACTTTGGCGAACACACGATACGTTGGACCAATCTCTACATCCGCGACACCCTGAAAACGGCCCGCCTCGAGGAAGGCACGGACATCCTTCCGGGCTTCGATGGCTTCGACTTCCAGAACCAGCAGACGGCCTGGTTCGAACGCCAGTTGATCGACACACAGCTCGTTACCGAGCTCGATTTCGATCGCATCGATATCGATTTTCGAGCGGGTTACGCCCGCACCGATCGTGAGGCGCCATTCAACACGACGGTCAGCTACACCCGGACCAACATTCCTGGAGATCCCTTCGGCGATTTCTTTGTCGCCTACTTCAACCAACTCTCGGACGCGGGCATTTCTACGGTCGCATTCGATGACCTGAAGGAAGAGAACATCTTTGGCGGTCTGGATCTTTCCTACGAATTTACCGATTCCTTCACGCTGACCGTCGGCGGTTCGTACACCGACACCGATCGCCGCTCTTCGAGCCGCGAATTCCGTCCGTTCATTACCGGCGACGTTCTCGATGACTCGCTCGTGCCCGCGCTGGGCCTGCGCCGCCCAGGCGATATCATCAACGGCGCGACCCTCGCCGGGTTCAACGTGACGCTGACCGAGGCCAGCCCCTTCCCGGTGTTCGATGCAGCGCTGGAGATCTACGCCGGATATGGCCTGCTGCGCTGGCTGCCCGCCGACACGCTGACGATCGAAGCGGGCCTGCGCTACGAAGAAGCGACGCAAACGGTCGATCTCGACCAGTCGATCTTCAACACGCCGATTGCAGGCGCAACGCCGACCAATCTCAACAACGATTACCTGCTGCCCAGCGGTACGATCACCTGGGAGCCGATCGACGATCTCCAGCTGCGTCTGTCGGCCTCGCAGACCATCGCGCGGCCGCAGTTTCGCGAACTGGTCGAGCAGACTTATTTCGACCCGGAATCCAACCGCCGTTTCCGCGGCAACCCGTTCCTCGATGACAGCGAGCTGATCAATGTCGAAGCGCGCGCCGAATACTATTTCGGCGGGCCGAACCGGATCAGCGTTGCCGGGTTCTACAAGGAAATCGACAACCCGATCGAGAACACGCTTGTGTCGGCTTCGGGACAGGTCCTGACCAGCTTTGCCAACGCTCCGGCGGCGGAGCTTTACGGCGCCGAAATCGATCTCGTCTACGGCATCGATCTGTATGGGCTTGGCGGCACGTTCTTCGAAACGAAGCAGCTGCTGTTCCTCGCCAACTACACCTACACGCAATCGGAAATCTCGGTTGCGGCGGGCGACATAGCCCCCGTCCCGGGCAACCCGACCCAGGCGGCTGACCAGCTGTTCGACGATGGTGCGCCGCTCGTCGGCCAATCCGATCACGTCGCCAACTTCTCGATTGGGATCGAGGACACCGAAAAGACCCAGCAGCTTTCGGTGCTGCTCAACTACGCCAGCGAACGCGTGACCTCCCGTGGCGGCGCCTTACCCGACGTGGTCGAAGATCCTGGCCTCTCGGTCGATATCGTTGCCCGCACCGAGCTGGACCTGATCGGGGAAGGCGTCGAGCTCAGTCTCGAAGCGCGCAACATCTTTGGCCGAGACAATTTCGAGTTCCAGCAGCTCGGCGCGAACCGGATCGAAATCAACACGTTTGAAGTGGGAACATCGTTCTCGTTCGGCGTGAAGGTCGAGTTCTGAGCCTTGGTTTTCGCAGCCCAGCCGGGCTGCGACCTCCTCGCTCACGCGGCCTGAAGGCCGCCTAGCTGCGGACGGCCAGTCGGCCTCGCAGGCCGCTTCGCGCCCCGTTCCCTGGGCCAAGGGGCCGCTCCAAATATGGAGCGGCCCTTTCCGCTTTGGCAGCCGAACTATCAGTTGAGATCGAACACATAACCCATCGATCGCACGGTGCGCAGCGGATTGCCTCCGCCTGCTGCCTTGATCGCGCGGCGCAGGCGGCCGATCCACACGTCGACCGTTCGCTCGTCGATAGGCGGTTCGCGTTTGCCCAGGCCGCCGATCAGATCTTCGCGGCTGAGTACCTGGTTCGGGTTTTCGGCAAAGAACCGCAGCAGGCGAAACTCGTTGGGTCTGAGGTCGATCGGTTCTCCGTTCCAGCGCGCCTGCAGCGCCGCCATATCGATCGACAGGTCGCCGATTTCGAGCTTTCGCGCGGCCGGCCGCTCTGCGTGGCGCGATTGCAAGGCGAGCACGCGGTCGAGCACGGATGTGCGGTCGAGTGGTCCCACGACATAATCGTCGGCGCCGGCCTTCAAGGCGCGGCGACGATCCTCCGGGTCGTCCTCTTCCAGGACCATAGTGATGTGCGCATCGCGTGTGCGCGGATCGGCGCGCAAGCGGCGGCACATTTCAAGGCCAGCAAGATCCTCCATCACCCAGTCGACGAAGGCCCACATAGGCCCCTCGACAAGTCGCTTTGGACCTTCGGGGCCGAGCCGATCGAAGGTGAAGCGACGTTGGTCGTGGACGAAGTCTTCAACGCTCTCACCAAGATCGTTCGTGAGGAAGATGTTGATTACGTCCATGCGCCCCCCGCTCGGTTGCAGGGGAGGATTGACCAAGGTCTGTGACGCGTTCGTGACGGGTTTTTGACCAACTCTATCGGGCTGTCACATTAGCCGCTCTTAACCGTAACCCGATCCATCGGCGGCAACGGCATGCCCATGCCGGTCGGCTGTTTCGGGCGATAGGAAGACTCCAGCAAGGAGAGCTCTTCTGCGGACAGTTCGAGATCGAGCGCGGCCACCGCGGCCTCGATGTGGTGCGGTCTGGTCGCACCGATGATCGGGGCGGTCATGGCGGGCTTGGTGAAGTGCCACGCCAGAGCAAGGCTCGCCATCGCATCGCCGCGCTGTTCGGCAAGGTCGGCAAGGGCCGCGATTATCGCACCGTCGGCCTCGTCTTCATCCTTGTACAGCATCTTGCCGACACCGTCGGTTTCGCTGCGAACCGTCTGCTCCCCCAGCGGCCTCGCAAGGCGCCCGCGTGCGAGTGGGCTCCACGGGATAACGCCGACCCCCTCGTCTTCGCATAGCGGAAGCATTTCGCGCTCTTCTTCGCGGTAAAGCAGGTTCAATTGATTCTGCATCGATATGAATGGGGTCCAGCCGTTGGCGCGCGCCGTCTCCTGCGCCTTGGCAAACTGCCAAGCATACATCGAACTCGCCCCGATATAGCGCGCTTTGCCCGCCTTCACGATGTCGTGCAGCGCTTCCATGGTCTCTTCGATCGGCGTCACATCGTCCCAGCGATGGATTTGGAACAGGTCGACATAGTCCATGCCCATCCGAGCGAGACTGTCCTCCACCGCCTGCATCAGGGCCTTGCGCGAATTGCCACCCGCGTTTGGGGCCTGCCGCCACGGGAAGTACGCCTTGGTCGCGACCACGATCTCGTCGCGCATCGCCATCTCGCCCAGCAGCTTGCCCGTCATCTCCTCCGAGGTGCCGCCCGAATAGACATTGGCGGTGTCAAAGAAGTTGATCCCCGCTTCCAGCGCGGCGCGGAAGAATGGGCGGCTCTCCTCCTCGCCCAGCAGCCAGTCACCATGCCATCCCTTGGTGGTGTCACCATAGGACATGCAGCCAAGGCACAGGCGCGATACCATCAGGCCGGAATTGCCAAGGGAGGCGTACTTCATGGTGATTTCCTCTCCAACACTGCGATCCAGCGTTTACAGTGACTTAGTCGAGACATGGACCGCATGTTACACGGTCCTAAGGGGAAAATTCTTGGAGACTGCAATAGCAGGAAGAAAGCTGCATTCCAGCGAGTTCCAATCACAGGGTGGGCCGGTTTCGATCATGCCACTCCGCTACACCGGAAAGCCACAGTAGGAAATCCAAGGTCAGCTTTTGCGGCTTCGATTGTCGGCTGACGAGGTCGCCAATTGGTGGTTAAGGCGGACATTGAGTACACCAACTCAATGTCCGCCCTCGCAAGTTAGAAACCAAACGCGACACCCACGCGACCGCCGGTGCTGTCGGGGGCGGTCGAGCCGGCCACGCCGGCCGAGATGTAGACCCGCTCAGACACCCGCGCCGCGATAGAACCGGCAAAGCCCTGCTCGCCCTGATAGGTCGAGGCGTTGAGGCTGAACGAGATCGTGCTGTCGGGCACGACCATCTGCCCGCCCAGCGCCATCGAAGCGGCGATCCCGCCGGTCAGCCGCTCGTCGACATCCTGGAGCTGGAACTCGAGACTAGTGACGCGACCGTCGAGCGCGAGCACGCTGTTTTCGAGCTGCCCGAATTGCGCGTCGGAGACCTGCGACAGTGCATTGAGCGAGGTGCGGACATTCTGCACCGAAGCCGCCGTCGCAACCTGCTGGCGACCGAGCGTCCCGTTCTGGTCGACCGTTACGACATCGACCGGGCCTTGTTGCGCTAATGTCGACGCTTCGAGATCACCGATGCGAACCGAGCTGCCCGCTCCGCCCAGCGTCACCTGATTTGCGGCAGTGGTGGTCGCCCCGGTGCCTACAGCGGTCGAAGCCGCGAAGTCGGCGGTGGCACCATTTCCAAGCGCGGTCGCCTGATTGGCGCGGGCAAGCGCCTGACGACCCACAGCGGTCGAATTCTCACCAGTGGCCTGCGAGGCGCTGCCGATGGCGGTCGACTGCAAGGCAGGGGCGAAGCTGGCAAAGCCCAAGGAGGTCGAGAAGTTGCCGCGAGCCTGTGAGAAAGCGCCAAACGACAGCGCGCCCACGCCGCTCGCACCCGCACCGGCACCGACAGCGGTCGATTGAACGCCGGTTGCATTGGAGCCTGCACCAAGTGCGGTGGTATTTACCCCATCGGCGAAGGCGTCCGCGCCAAGAGCGGAGGTTTGCGTGCCGAGCGCCTGCGCCCCGAGAGTGCCGCCCGTATCGTCATCGTCGCCATCGCCGCCGATAGCAATTGAGGATGCTCCTTGCGCCCTCGCACGCCGCCCCAGCGCGTTCGCGTTCTCCGCGGTCGCCCGCGCTTCATCCCCCAGCGCGACCGAGCTTCTCGCTTCAGCGCGAGCATTATCGCCCACCGCCAGGGCACCGTTTTCAAGCGCGTCCGCCGAGAACCCGATGGCGATCGTGGTGGTCTCCGAAGCGACGGTCTGCGTACCCAGCGCGATAGAGAGCGCACCAGTGGCCCGTGCACCTTGCTCCAGATCATCGCGCAGTCCGGGATTGGTCGATCCGATTGCAATCGAACCTTGCCGCGTCGCCTGCGCGTCATTCCCGATGGCGATAGTCGATGTTCCGGAAGAGAGAGACTCCGCACCGAGTGCAAGCGTATCTTCACCCGTTGCATTCGCTTCGCGCCCAATTGCAACGGCGTTCACTGCGGTTGAGTTTGCATCGAAGCCCAGCGAGACAGCCGCTTCTGCAGTAGCATCTGTGCGGGAACCCAAGGCAACCGCGAATTGTGCACTCGCCTCGGCTCCGTCGAAGCCGTTGACGCCGCTTTCTCCGCCAATAGCGACCGAACTGGAACCTGTGGCGTTGGAGGCATTTCCGATGCCTACCGCCCGGCTGCGCGCATCAGAATTGACCCCGATGGAAACTGCTCCCACTCCGCGAGCATCCGCGTTGTTTCCGATAGCGATATCTGAGCTGTTTCTCGAGCTGGCACCAACCCCAATGGCTACCGAGGCATTGCCTTCAGCATTTGCGTTTGATCCCAAGGCGGTGCTGTTGTCGCCCTCTGCGCGAGCATTCTGACCGACTGCGGTGGCGTTGACATTGGAAGCATTGGCCAATGAGCCGAGCGCAACCGCCTGCTCAAAACCTGCGGAAGCATTGGCTCCGAGTGCAACCGAACGGTCGCCCGTTGCCTGCGCGCCGACATCAGAGCCGTCGCCGTCGCCGCCGATCGCGACCGCTGCGTCGCCACTGGCGATCGAACTCTCACCGATGCTGATCGTGCGCCGTCCTGACGCATTGGAGAACGAGCCGAGAGCAATGGCGTCTGTTCCGGTGGTTGAGGCGTCCTGTCCAATTGCGAGTGCGCCGATGGCGATAGCGTCAGCGCCACTTCCAAGGGCGACCGAATCTTCCTCACTCGCGGCAGCGTCCGCGCCGATGGCAATTGAGCGCGCCCCGCTTGCTTGTGCGCCTTCCTGTCCGGTGTCGCCGCCATCCCCGCCAATCGCGATTGCTGTAACTCCGGTCGCTTCGGCAAAGGGGCCGACGGCTGTCGCATCATCACCCGTTGCAACGCTGTTCCTGCCGAACGCAGCGGCATCCTGACCCGTAGCGTTCGAGCGCGATCCAACTGCGGTCGCACCAAATCCGTCGCTCGCGTCGGCGAGAAAACCAATCGCTGTGTTCGCATCTCCATCGCCGCTGGCGTTGGATTGGGCACCATAAGCTGTATTCGCCGAGCTTGTACCAGACGCATCCGCGCCGTCACCGCAGGCTGTGTTGTCTTCATCAGACCCGCCGTCGGTTGGCGGAGTTTCGGGTGGAACGCCATCATTGGCGCATTCGGTTGCTGTCGCTGGGGTCGGTTGGAAAGCGAAGAAGGCGCAGGTGGCAGCGCCGGTGAGAAGAATGAGCTTGTTCATTGGTAGTCCTCCTGATCGCGCACCCCTTGCGCGCGTTGCATCCACATCGGTGTGGAGTCGGAGGAGGTTCAAAATTCTCGCGAATTTCCTCTCGTAGAACGAAAAATGGCCCGGTTGCTTGAATCGCGCCGGGCCGCTCCGTGGCGCTCTACAGCTTGTTGGGTGGCGTCAGAACTCCGAAGCGATCCCGCGCCTGGCGTCGCAATCGATCTTGTTGGCAAGGTCGAACACGTCTGCGATCTGACCTTCGAGCGATGTTTACCGACCCGACAAGGCATGGCACTGCACCTCGCTCATCTGCGAAAAGGTATCGACCTACGTCCGCTTTTGGGTCGTGAGCCGAACGGCCGCTTTCAAGCGAACAAGTCTCTGCTTGCAAGCGCAGCCGATTCCGCATCCCGTTCCTGATCGGCCAGCAAGTGACCAAACGTATCAAGCGTGAGCTGAATGCTCTCGTGACCGATCCAGTCCTGCAACCTTTTCAAATCAATCTTGTTGGCAATCCGGCCGCTGCTGAGATCTTTGGAACTGACACCGTAGAAGCTTGCCGGCTGGTGCAGTTGCACGAAAGGATCGGCGATGTTCCAATGTCCACCGGGCATGGCGAATTGATCAATGATGATCATCGTCTGGTCGGATTCCTCCACCAGGGCATCGGCAAACGCCATGCCCACAGCGCCGCCGCCAACGATCACATAGTCGGCGTCAAGCTCTTCAATCGCGGATATGGGGTTCCTCCTCCGACGATTTGTTCTTCAACGATGGGATGAGTGGGTTACGAGCCTGACGCTCATTCGAAAACCGGTGCGCGCTTCTGCATCATTGCGGCAACGCTCTCGCCAAACTCTGGGGATTGAAGTTGCTCGGTGAATTGCTTGCCCTCCAGTGCCATGTGCTCAGTCACGGCGTCTTGCTCGTATCTAACCAGCTTCTTGGTACGCTTGAGCGCGGTCGGCGCAGAAGCTGCGACCTGAGCGGCAATCTTGAAGGTCTCTTCGCCAAGTTCTGCGGCTGGGAAGACGCGGGCTACCAAGCCAAAGCTTAGCGCTTCTTCTGCGCTCAGTTTCCGTCCAGTGTAGAAAATGTCAGCCGCCACCGCCTTGCCGACCGCTTCTGGCAGGAGCTTTGATGAAGCCGCCTCAGGAACCAGCCCTAGACCGACAAACGGAGCGCTTAGGTGCGCGGCATCACTTGCGTACACCAGATCGCAGTGCAGCAGCATTGTCAGGCCAACACCAATGGCCCCTCCATTTACGGCAGCAATCACAGGCTTAGGGCAGTCCTTGATGGCGCGGAGAAAGCGGCTGACGCCAGGTTCCTCATCGCCCTTGGGTCCAGTGGCAAAATCCTGAAGGTCGTTGCCCGAGGTGAAGAAGTCCCCAGTGCCTGTCAGTAACAGTGCGCGCGTGCTGTCGTCCTCTGAGTAAGCGTTCAGAGCATCAGCCATTGCAGCATACATGGCCTGTGTGATCGCGTTCTTCTTTTCGGGACGAGCAATGGTGACCTTGGTTACTCGGCCATGGGTTTCTACGATTACATGATCGCTCATGGGTTCCTCGATGTTTGGTTTGGGGGTAGTGGGATGCGAGCGTCAGCGTCCTTTGAACACGGCTTCGCGACGCTCCATGAAGGACTGGATGCCCTCCATCATGTCTTCCGAAGTCATCACCGCTTTTTGAATCTCTGGCGCGATTGCAATGGCCGCTTTCTCACCGTGATCGATGAACTGGCGACCGGCCTTCTTAGTTATCTGAATGCCAAGAGGCGCGTTCTTGGCAATGATCTGGGCAACTTCCATCGCACGATCAACTTGCGATCCGTGCGGCACCACTTCCTGAACGAGACCAATCCGCTTTGCTTCGTCGGCCGTGAACTCGTCGCACAGCATGAGGTGATACATCGCATCGCCCCAGCCTGCTCTTGTGATGTATCGGAAGTGTGCTCCGCCGAGAGGCGCAATGCCGCGTTTGGCCTCCATCTGGCAGAAACGTGCGCTGTCAGCAGCGATTGCGATGTCGCCTGCAAGCATCATCTCAATGCCAACGGTGAAGGTGATGCCCTGTACTGCGGTTACGATGGGTTTTGAGCAGATGCTCTTAAGGCCAAACGGATCGATATTGCCTTCAGGGATTTCGAGCGGCTTTGCCGTCGGCCCAAAGAACTTTGGCATATCGAGGCCAGCGGTGAAATGATCGCCGACGGCGCACAGCACGCCAACCCAGAGATCATCGTTCTTGTCCAGTTCGGTAAGAGCTTCTGACAGTTCGTACATCATTTCCGGCACGAACGAGTTCTTCTTCTCCGGATTATCGATGATGATCTTCAGCACATGGCCTTCGGTCTCGGTGCGTACTACGCCGCGTTCCTGTCCCATTCTGTAGTCCTTTCCAATTTCCGTGAGGCTGCCGGTCTCGTGCGGCCAAAACGTGTGGTCATTCGCCATGACCGAGCCCGATCCGGCTTTGACTTTCGAGTGAAGTGAGCGGCTTTCTGGCAAGACGCGCTCAAAGAAGAACTGCGCTGTGGCGAGCTTGCGTGCGATAAATGGATCGCTTTCTGCGTCAGCTTTCAGCGCAGCTTTCGCGCTGAGAAGCCACATGTGTGCCATGGCGGTGACACCGAACAAATGCAGGTAGTCGCTCGACACACCGGCAGCGTTGTTGGGGTTGTCCATGCCATTGGTAGCGATCCATTGGGTCGCATCAGCAAGCCGGTCTTTGGAAGTCTTAAGGGCAGCGGCGTAGTCGCTCAGTCCTTCAACGGCGCCGCACTCTTCAACGACTTCATCCAACTCCGCGAAGTACCGTTGCCAATAGCGGCCACCGGCTGCAGGCAGCTTGCGTCCCACCAGATCAAGGGCCTGGACGCCATTGGTTCCCTCCCAGATCGATGCGATCCGGACGTCACGGACGAACTGGCTCATGCCCCATTCCTCAACGTAGCCGGAGCCGCCCAAGACTTGTTGGCTATCGATCGTCGCCTTCAATCCCTTGTCGGTGAAATAGGCTTTCATGACCGGGGTCAGCAGAGCGAGATAGTCATCGGCGCGGGCGCGTGCTTCCTCGTCGGGTGAATGCTCTTTCACATCCATCATCAGAGACATCCAGCATCCAAAGGTGCGGGCACCTTCGATAAATGCACGAATGTCGAGCAACATTCTGCGAACGTCGGGGTGGACTAGAATATTGTCAGCGGGCTCTTCCGGATCCATTTTCCGGTTGAGAGCTCGGCCTTGGCGACGGTCGAGAGCAAATGCGAGAGCGTTCTGATAAGCTGGTTCGGCCAAGGCGTAGCCCAACATGCCAGCGCCAATACGCGCTTCGTTCATCATCACGAACATGCCGCGCAGGCCCTTGTTCTCCTCGCCTACGAGGTATCCTGTGGCATCGTCATAGTTCATGACGCAGGTCGAGTTGCCGTGGCAGCCCATCTTCTCTTCAAGCCCACCGCAGGACACACCGTTGCGCTCACCCAGTGTGCCGTCATCATTGACCATCACTTTGGGCACGATGAAGAGAGAGATCCCTTTGACGCCATCAGGTGCGCCTTCGATCCGCGCAAGAACGAGGTGGATGATGTTCTCTGTGAGATCGTGCTCGCCACCAGAGATCCAGATCTTCTGACCTGTGATCTTGTAGCTGCCGTCAGGCTGGGGAACCGCCCTGGTTCGGATTAGGCCCAGATCCGTACCGCATTGCGGTTCGGTCAGGTTCATGGTCCCCGTCCATTCCCCGGACGTCATCTTGGGAAGGAACTTGGCCTTCTGCTCATCTGAAGCCGAGGCGTGCAGTGCATTGAGCGCGCTGCCGGAAAGCCCAGGATACATCGAGAACCCGAAGCAGGCTGAGGCGGCCATCTCGCCAACGATCTTTTGCAACATCGCGGGCATGCCTTGCCCGCCATATGCAGGGTC
>JASJDE010000071.1 GCA_030065195.1 Erythrobacter sp.
CTCACCCAGGCGGCGCGCGACGGCAAGCTCGATCCGGTGATCGGGCGCGACGAAGAGATTCGCCGTGCGATCCAGATCCTCGCGCGCCGGACCAAGAACAACCCGGCGATGATCGGCGAGCCCGGCACCGGCAAAACCGCGATTGCCGAAGGACTCGCCCTGCGCATTGCCAATGGCGACGTGCCCGACAGTCTCAAGGGCCGTACGCTGATGAGCCTCGACATGGGCGCGCTGATCGCCGGCGCAAAATATCGCGGCGAATTCGAAGAACGGCTCAAATCCGTGCTCGACGAGGTCAAGCACGCCGACGGTCAGATCATCCTGTTTATCGATGAAATGCACACCCTGATCGGGGCAGGCGCAAGCGAAGGCTCGATGGATGCTTCCAACCTCCTCAAGCCAGCACTCAGCCGTGGCGAACTGCACTGCATCGGTGCGACCACGCTCGACGAATACCAGAAATATGTCGAGAAGGACCCGGCGCTGCAGCGGCGCTTCCAGCCGGTCTATATCGACGAACCCAGCGTCGAAGACACGATTTCGATCCTGCGCGGGATCAAGGACAAGTATGAGCTGCATCATGGCGTGCGGATCACCGACACGGCTATCGTCGCCGCAGCGCGCCTTTCCGACCGCTACATCCAGAACCGTTTCTTGCCCGACAAGGCGATCGACCTGATGGACGAGGCCGCGTCGCGCATCCGTATGGAAGTCGAGAGCAAGCCCGAAGAGATCGACGAACTCGACCGCCGGATCATCCAGCTTAAGATCGAAGAGACGGCGCTGGCCAAGGAAGACGACAAGGCGTCGAAAGAGCGTCTCGAAGCGCTCCGCGAAGAGCTGGCCAACCTCGAACAGGAATCTTCCGAGCTCACAACCCGCTGGCAGAACGAACGTGACAAGATCGAAGCCGAAGGCAAGATCAAGGAACAGCTCGACGCCGCGCGTCTGGAACTGGAACAGGCCCAGCGCGAAGGCGATCTGGCGAAAGCCGGCGAGCTCTCCTACGGCAAGATCCCGGAACTGGAAAAGCAGCTCGAAGCGGCCGAGGAACTGAGCGAAGATGCGCTGCTGCGAGAGGAAGTGACCGAAGAAGATATCGCCGGGGTCGTTTCGCGCTGGACCGGCATTCCCATCGACAAGATGATGGAAGGCGAGCGCGAGAAGCTGCTGCAGATGGAGGAAATCCTCGGCAAGCGCGTGATCGGGCAAGTCGAAGCGATCGGAGCGGTGTCCAAGGCCGTGCGCAGGGCGCGCGCTGGTCTGCAGGATCCGGGTCGCCCGCTCGGCAGTTTCCTGTTCCTCGGCCCGACCGGCGTCGGCAAGACCGAACTGACCAAGGCGCTCGCCGAATTCCTGTTCGATGACGATCAGGCGATGGTCCGGATCGACATGAGCGAATTCATGGAGAAGCATTCGGTCGCTCGGCTCATCGGCGCACCTCCGGGCTATGTCGGCTATGACGAGGGCGGGGTGCTAACCGAAGCGGTGCGCCGTCGCCCTTATCAGGTGGTGCTGTTCGACGAGGTGGAGAAGGCGCATGGCGACGTCTTCAACGTCTTGTTGCAAGTGCTGGACGACGGTCGCCTGACAGACGGTCAGGGCCGGGTGGTCGATTTCTCGAACACGTTGATCATCCTGACCTCGAACCTCGGCAGCCAGTTCCTGTCGAACCTGCCCGACGACGGCAAGGTCGCGGACGTCGAGAACGAAGTGATGGACGTGGTGCGTGGGCACTTCCGCCCCGAATTCCTCAACCGGCTGGACGAGATCATCCTGTTCCACCGCCTGGCGATGGAGCATATGGCGCCGATCGTCGCGATCCAGGTCAAGCGCGTGCAGAAGCTGCTCGACGATCGCAAGATCACGCTCGACCTCACCGACGCCGCGTTGCGCTGGCTCGGCCGGGTGGGGTACGATCCCGTCTATGGTGCGCGGCCGTTGAAACGTGCGGTGCAGCGCTATCTGCAGGACCCACTGGCCGAGATGTTGCTGGAAGGGAAAGTCATCGACGGGGCGACCCTGAAGGTGGACGAAGGCGATGGCGAACTGAGCATGCAGGTCGCCTGATGGCGACCGGGATTCGGCTTGCGTCGCTGTGAAACAAAATGACGCTGAATTGACGTTTGCGACAAGTGCGACGAATTGTTGCGTCTGACGTGCACAGCTTATTTTTTTCGCAAAGCCGTGAGCGCAGCTTGTTTCGGGCGTTAACAAGGCCCTGTGTGATTCCCGCAACACCGGCCCGAAAAGTGGTCTGTTCCTGAACGCCGCATTTACATCAAACCGTCTCCGTTGCACACATCTACCACCGCAGGGGCTTTGTCGCGGAACCATGAGGGACGTTTCGATTGCGCAGGGGAATTTGCGTTTTCGGTGACGAGGGTTTGGTAGCGATTAAGGCTTCGGTTGTCGCAACTGGAGTGATCATGAAAAAGTTTCACAGCAATTCAATGAAGGCGCTCGCCTTCTCGGCATCGGCGATCGCATTCGTCGTGGCCGGCCCGGCCTACGCACAGGATGAAGGCCAGGAAGGGCAAGAGGAAGAAGAGGAAGAGCAGGTCGACGTCGGCACGGACGCTTCCGGCAGCACCCAGCAGGGAGGCGGCATCACCGTCACCGGTTCGCGTATCGTTCGCGACACCTACAGCTCGATTTCGCCTCTGCAGGTCCTCAGCACCGAAAACCAGCAGGCCGTTGGTGCCTTCGACCCGGCGCAGATCCTTCAGCGTTCGGAAAGTGCAGCCGGTCAGCAGATCGACGCAACCTTCCAGGGCTTCGTTCTGGACAACGGTCCGGGTTCGCAGACGCTGAACCTTCGCGGTCTCGGCGCCGACCGGACATTGCTGCTCCTTAACGGTCGCCGTCTCGCACCGTCCGGTGTGGAGGGCGCCCCGGTCAACCCGTCGCTCAACCTCATCCCTTCGACATTGGTCGATCGCTACGACCTGCTGCTCGACGGCGCGTCGTCGGTCTACGGTTCGGACGCTGTGGCCGGTGTGGGTAACCTGATCCTGCGCAAGGACTTCGACGGGCTCGAAATCCAGGCCAACGGCAACATCAACCCCGAAGGTGGCGGCGACGACTACGTCGTGAGTGCGGCCTGGGGCTTCAACACCGACCGTGCGTTCTTCGGTATCGGTGCGGAATATGCGTTCCGCGACGAAGTGACCCTGGGCGACCGCGACTTCCTGTCGGGTTGTAACACGCACCTCGAAATCGACCAGAACGGCAACATCCTGACGACCGGGCTGCGCGACAACGCCATCGTTAGCAACCGTACTCCCGGTGTGACCGTTTCGGAAAACGAATGTAAGATTGGCGGTATCTCCGGTCGCACGTTCATTCCGTTCACGCGTCTGGGTTCGGTCTACTTCCCGGCCAACGGGAACATTGCCAACATTCCGGGCCTTGGCTTCGGCGAATCGACCGGTTTCAGCGGTGTCGATCTCGACACAAACGGTGACGGAATCCGCGATGTCGATTTCCAGAACGTCAACACCAACGGGGCCAACCTCGAACAGACGTTCATTTCGGAACAGGAACTGATCAACGTCTTTGCCTACGGTGAATACACCTTCCCGGGCGAAGCCAACATCACGCCTTACTTCGAGGCGAACTACAGCCGCGCGGAGATCCGCCTGCCGAACACCGGCATCCCGCAGTTCTTCCCGTCGGTGCCTGACGTCAACCAGTTCAACCCTTGTAACATCGTCAGCAACCCCAATGGCGTCGATTGTCGCGCAGCCGACAACGCGCTGCAGGTTATTGCCGATCCGGACATCTTCACCCGCGATGCGGATGGCGATGGAAACCCGGATGTGAACCCGCTTTCGACCGGCTTCCCGCTGCCGATTTCGCCGATCGGCGCGATCGCGGGTGACCGGAACAACGTCGATATTCTGCAAGAGCAGTATCGCGGTGTTCTCGGGGTGCGCGGCGACCTGCCGTTCATCGGTTCGAGCTGGACCTTCGATTTCTCGGGTGTGTATTCGCGTTCGGAAGGCCGTTCGCGGCGCTTCGGTATCCGTGAAGACCGCCTGGCTTTGTCGCTGGGTCTCGACCCGACGGCCGACTTCGACGGCGACGGCATCATCGATAACAACGGTGACGGAATCGCCGACGACTACGACCAGAACCAGGATTTCTTCGGGTTCTTCGGCGATCCGCAGGTCATCGGCGAATGTAACGCCGCCGGCCTTGCAAACCCGGAACTCGCCGATCCAGGCCTGAACGCCGGTCAGTGTGTGCCGGTCAACCTGTTCGCCCCGAGCGTGCTGACGGGCGCCATTGGCGATCTCGCCAGCCAGGCCGAACGCGACTACATCTTCGGCGAACGTAGCTTCGACACGACCTACGAGCAGATCATCCTCTCGGGCTTCGTCACCGGCGACCTGTTCGAACTTCCGGCCGGTCCGGTGGGTGTCGTGCTCGGTGCCGAATGGCGCGAAGACACGATCAACTCGACGCCCAACTCGGTGGCTTCGAACGGCCTGTTCTTCGGCTTCTTCGCCGATAGCGGGGCGAGTGGTTCGCGTACGGTTCGCGAACTGTTCGGCGAGCTCGACGTGCCGCTTATGGCCGGTGAGCCATGGGTCGAGGAACTGACCGTCAACCTGTCGGGTCGTCTGACCGATGACGAGTTCTACGGCACCAACGGCACGTTCTCGATCAAGGGCGGCTGGCGTCCGATCCCGTCGCTGCTGCTCAAACTCAGCTACGGCACTTCGTTCCGTGCACCGAACCTGCGTGAACTGTTCCTTGACAGCCAGTCGGGCTTCCTCACGCTGTTCGATCCGTGCGCCGTTCCGGACGATGCATTCGTCGGCGGCGTCTACAATGCAGCAACCGACGATCGTGATGCTTTCGTTCTCGCGAATTGCATCCGCGAAGGTCGCGACCCGACCCGTGTCGGTATCGATGACGAAGGCCTCAACACCTTCCAGACGTCGAGTGTCGAGATCACTTCGGGCGGCGTGCTCAACAACGGAGCGAACCTCGATCCGGAAACGTCGCGTTCGATCACCACCGGTTTCGCTTTCGAGGAAACCTTCGGTGACGGCTTCGATGTCGCGGTCAACTTCAACTACTACGACATCAAGCTGAAGGAATCGATCATCGAGCCGGGGGCGCAGTTCATCATCAACGACTGCTTCGCTCGCGAAGAGGACGTGCGCAGCCAGTTCTGCGATCGTATCACGACCTCGACCACTGGCCGTCTGCTCGTCTCCGACATCTTCCAGGGCTTCATCAACCTGGACCAGGAGTCGGTCCGCGGCATCGACATCAACGCCACCTTCGGCAAGGATGTCACGATCGGCGGCGAAGTGTTCGGCCTTGCGCTGAACCTGCGTGCCAACCACCTGATCGAACGTTCGAGCCTGTTCACCAACGATGACGGTTCGATCGAATTCGACGACGACGCCGGCGAGTTCAACTTCCCGAGCTGGACCGGTCGCGCAACCTTCAACGTCGACTACGACAACTTCCGCTTCACGTGGCAGACCCGTTATGTCGATGCTGTGGAACAGCAGGCCGACGGTATCGACCCGCTCGACGACGCCTTCGGTAACGAAGGAACCGGCTTCTTCGGCGACACCTGCCTCGGTGCGGGTTCCGCCAACGTTGCAGGCGACGGTATCATCTGCCGCGACGTGGGCTTCGCCGACGAGTGGTTCGAGCACACCGCGTCGATCCGTTGGGACAACGGCACGATCCGGATCATCGCGGGTGTGACCAACATCTTCGATACCGAACCGCCGCTGATCGACACCAACGAAGTGTTCGGCGTGTCGAACATTCCGATCGGTGGTCCGTACAACCTCGACGGACGCGAGTTCTTCGCTCAGCTGCTTTACCGCTTCTGATCCAAGAGCCTCGCAACTAAGCCAAAAAAAGGCGGCCTCTCGCACTTGCCGAGAGGCCGCTTTTTTGTTTTATTGCGCGCCGTGGCGAGACGCCGGGGAGGACGCGCGGCTCGCTAATTCATCGAACTCATCATCCACTTCACAAGAGTCGTGACTATGAAATTTTTGAACGCACCTCTGACAGCCGCAATGATTGGCGTCAGTGTCCTCGGTTTGAGTGTCGCCGCACCTTCGGAAACGCAGGCGCAGTCGCAATCCGCCGTTCCCATCGACGTTTGGGCACTGCGCGATGTCGTCAATGCGGTGCAGCTGTCGCCCGACGGCAAGCACTTGCTGGTCCACAAGGTCGAAAGCCGCGAAGGCACCTACCTGCTTGAAATCTACAAGACCGACGACCTGTCCAAACCCTATCGCCGGCTCGACGCTTCGAGCAAGCGCAAGGGCGACCACCCGATGGAAATCATCAGCGCAAGCTGGGTGAGCGACAACTACATTTTCGGATCGGCCTGGCAGATCGTTCGCGAAAAGGTGAAGGGTCCGGAAGAAGACACGCGCGAATATGCGGCCTACTTCTACAATCTCGATACCAACAAGTTCCAGCAGGTATCGGGGAACTTCGGGATCGAAAACACGCTTCCGAACGAGCCTAACAAGATCCTGATTTCAGGCGGTAACGCGATCCCCGATCCGACCGGTGTCGACCCGTTTGAAGCCTTCCGCCCGACGTCGTATTGGAAGTTCGACCTCAAGCGGGGCACCAAGAGCCTCGTCATCAAGGGCAACGACAAATACTCGAACATCCGCTTCGATAACAACGGCAACCCACGCTACGCCGAAGGGTACGACAACGGCTCGAAGAAGCTGAAATATTATTATCGCCAGCCGGGCGACGGTTCGTGGAAGCAGTTCGGCGAGGAATACGACCTCGACGAATATGGCAACCTCTACCGGGTTCTCGGCGGTCTCCACGGCCTGCGCGGTTTCAAGCACGACGATCCGAATATCGGCTACATCGTCGATAACCGCGACGGCGAAGACAAGGCGGCCCTGTGGGAGTTCGACTTCTCCAGCGGTCAGTTCGGCCAGAAACTGTTCCAGGCCGAAGATGCCGACGTGCTTGGCCTTCAGACGCACTCGATTCCGGGCAATGACAAGCTCGTTGCAGCCCGTTTCTCGGGCGCGAAGCGCGAGCGCCACTGGTTCGACGAAGAGGAAAAGGCGCTTTACGAAGCGCTCGAGCAGCAGATCCCGTACGCCCACAGCGTCTCGATCACCAGCCGCTCGCGCGATGGCAGCACCATGGTGGTGACCAATCGTGGTCCGCGCGATCCGGGCTCGTTCTGGCTGGTCAAGGATGGCCAGATGGCCAAGCTCGGCAGCCGCAACCCCCTCGTGAACCCCGATCAACTCGCCGATGTGCAGTACATTCGTTACCCCGCACGCGATGGCAAGATGATCCCGGGCTATGTCACGGTTCCCAAGGGCGAAGGCCCGTTCCCGCTGGTGGTTCTGCCGCATGGCGGACCGCACGTGAACGAGATCATTACCTATGACGAGTGGGGCCAGCTGCTGGCCAATGCCGGCTACATGGTTCTGCAGCCGCAGTATCGCATGTCGGTCGGCTGGGGACAGGACCACTTCGACAGCGCCTATGGCGAACATGGCGGCGCCATGCAGGACGACAAGGACGACGGCGCGATGTATCTCGTCGAGCAAGGCTTGGTCGATCCCGATCGTATCGCAATGTTCGGCTGGTCGTATGGCGGCTATGCCGCGCTGGTTTCGCTAAGCCGCGAGAACAACATCTACCAGTGTGCGATCGCCGGCGCCGCGGTTGCGGATCCGGAAAAGGTCTACAACATGCGCCGCAACCCGAATTCGCCCAAGGCTCTGGACGACTGGGGCAAGCGTCGCGGCACGATCGGCATCAATCCGATCAAGGAAGTGTCGAAGGTCAACATCCCGCTGCTGATGGTCCACCCTGAGGACGACCGGCGCGTGATGTACTTCAACTTCACGGACTACAAGAAGGAGTTCGAGAAGGCCGGCAAGGAAGGCCAGTTCGTAACGCTGGAAGACGCCGACCACTTCTACGTGACCCTGATGTACAACCACCAACAGCAATTCTACACCAAGATGCTGGACTATCTCGCCAACGATTGCGGACCTGGCGGTCTCTGACCCCAAGCGCAATTCGCGAAGATCAATCGGCCCGCTCGGCAACACTGCCGTGCGGGCCTTTTTGATGCCATTCGGCGCCTGGAGCGATAGGTAAACTGCGCTCCAGCCGGTTGAGGCAATGGGGTTGGTAGAACGGGAGAACCGCCCTCCTGAACGGTGGGCCCCTGGCTGCAGGATGACCGCTCTTGGCAGCGGCGGGATTGATTCCGCCTCTGCGGAAAAGTGGGGTAGGCGAGCGGGCTGACCTGCGTGTCACGCGCGCTCTTCACGGACCCTTGGCAATCTCTGGCCGCAGCGCGCTTGCCGACGCACCCGGCCGACGCATAGGCGACGAGCGGCCTCCAGCTGCTTGCTGCTTTCCGATACCGCTCGGGGTGTCCAAATATCGCAGGGTCCTTCCCGTCGGCCGAGTGCGGCATTGGAGCGTTATCGACCTGTATCGAATGGTCCTGTCATCCTGCCCTCTCGCTGTCTCTGCCGCGCGGTCGCCATCGTTGATGCCTTTTGGGGCCGGGCACGACTCGTATCTTCGCTGGGTTGTCCCGGATCCGAGTTGCCCAACAAAAAAGCCGCGGACCGAAGTCCGCGGCTCCTTTGTTTGGTTGGCTTTCGCTTCGATCAGAAGCGGAAGTTCACACCAGCGAACACCGTACGCGCTGTGTCGTAGATGGTCGGGAAGGTGTTACCGTTACCGAGCGGCGGACCCGAAGAGGTCGAAACCGGCGGCTGGTCGTTGTTGACGTTGAGGATACCGCCACGCAGCGAAATCGTGTCATTCAGTTCTGCGAAGAACGAAATGTCGATGTAGTTCACTGCCGGCAGATCGTCATCGATCTGCGGGTTCGCGGCTACCGCATCGTTCTCGGTACCCGAGAAGTGGCGCCATGCTACCGTGGCATCCACGCCGAACAGGGTTTCCCAAGTCAGCTGTGCCCGGTGACGATACTTCGGGTTCACCGGAGCAACACAACCGTTGTTGAGGAAGCCGGCACACTCGATCGGCGTGTCACCTGGGAACGACGCAAAGTCGAACTTGTCCAGGTAGGTGGCCGCGTAATCGAGACGCAGACCGCCGATTCCATCGATGTCCGTGTTGTAGTTGACCTGGACGTCGATACCCGAGGTTTCGAGCTCAGCGATGTTGAGGTTGGTCTGCTGGAAACCAACGCCCGCGATGCCGGCGATAAGCGAACCGTTCGACGCACGGGTAATCAGATTACAGAACGTCGGGTTACCCGTCGCAAGACACTGATCGAGAGTGGTCTGTGCGGCGATACCGGCAGCGATGAACCCATCAACGGTGATGTTGAAGTAGTCCACCGTGATCGAAAGATCCGGAATGAACGAAGGCGTGATGACCGCGCCAAACGTATAGGTATCCGATTCTTCCGGGTTCAGGTTCGGGTTACCACCCGTAAGCGACTGGGTCTGGCCCGAGATAACATCAGGGATGTTACCGAACTGTGCAGCCGTCACGCCGGTGTTCTGGCAAGCCGCCAGAGTAGCCGTCGGGAATGCGGTCGCACACGGGTCAAAGATCTGATCGCCGTTCGAGTTCGTCGTCGAGTTGAGGTTTGGCAGACCGGTGTTCTGGCCGGTGTAAAGCTCAATCACGTTCGGTGCGCGAACAGCTCGCTGGAACTGACCACGGAATGTGATGTCTTCAACCGGTGCCCAGGTCAGCTGCACACCGAATGCATTGGTGCTGAAGCTGTTGGTCGTGTTGTTGCCCTCAGCGCTGTAGTCCGAATAACGATACTGGCCCGACAGGGTCAGCTCTTCGAAGAACGGCTTGTCGGTTACCAGCGGGACCTGCAGCTCGGTGTAGATCTCGTAGACGTTGACCGAACCGGCAACCGGAAGCGTAGCGCCGCCGACACCGGTGAAGCCGCCGCCCGGAACCTGGCTGATCTCATCAGGGATCGATTCCAGGGTATCTTCACGATACTCGACGCCGACCAGGAAGCCGATACCTTCTTCGGAGAACGGCGAGCTGAAGCCGTATTCGCCCAGGTCGGCCTGAACGTTGGCACCAGCAACCAGCTGAGTGGTTTCACCGATCACGATGCCGACGCCCTGGATGAAGTCCAGAGCCGCCTGCGTCACGAGGCTTTCGCCGTTCGGTCCACGCTGGAAGATGTTGTAAGGAACACAGCCACCCGACGGGTCTGCGCAAACGGCATTGCCGTTACCATCGTCGACAACGTTGAAAGCCTGCTGGAGGTTTTCAATGATGAAGTCGTTGGTGGAAAGCGAGCTGTCGGAAGTTTCGGAATACTGACCGAAGATTTCGTAAGCCCAGACGCTGTCACCGAAGTCGCCGCGCAGGCCGCCAACGATACGGAACGCGCTGTTCTCGAGACGCGAGTTACGCGGGCCGCCTTCGACGTTACGGTGCGAGGCGAAGGCATTCGGGATGATAACGTCATTGGCGATATCATCGGCCGAGCAGTTGAAGACCTCAGTTGCGAGGTCGATGCCCGGAGTGTTCTGGATCAGCGGGTTGCCGCAGTTGATCGGGTGGACACCGAACGACGCCGATTCAGCAATCTGAGCGTCGGAGAAGACGTCCGTGTAGCTGACATCGAGGAAGACTTCCATGTTGTCGGTGATGTCGTAGTGACCGCGACCGTAGATCGTGAAACGCTCGGACGGACGCTGGAAGAAGTTCAGCGCGCCGAAGTTGTAGGTCTGAGCCGGTCCACCAACGAACGGAACAAGCGTACCGTCTTCTTGCTGGAACACGTCGTCGTTGACGCCGTCGCCGTTGAAGAAGTCGGCAAAGCGGCGGAAGTTCGAAGAACCGACGCAGCCTGCACCGCCAAAGCTCGTCGCAGAGCTCGATTCACCAATCGTACAAGCTGAGAACGAACGGTTGTTCTGAGTAACCTGCTCACGCTTTTCGTAGCTTGCATAGATCGTAACGTTACCGCGGCCATCGGCCGTGTTGGTACCGATCATGCCGGTGACGGTGAATTCAACGCCGTCGATGATCGGCTCTGCCAACGGCTGCTGCGCAGCGGCAGTGACGTTGTTGAAGAATTCGTTGCCGTTGCCGGTCTGCTGGAAGTTGCCCTGAAGGTCGAGTTCAAAACCTTCGAAGTCGCGACGCAGAATGAAGTTGGCAACACCGCCAACAGCGTCCGAACCGTACACAGCCGAAGCACCACCGGTCAGAACGTCGACACGTTCGATCAGCTGGGTCGGGATGAGGTCGAGGTTTGCAGACGAAATGCTCGACGAACCGTAAGGAAGACGACGACCATCGATCAGAACCAGGGTGCGGACCGAGCCGACACCGCGAAGGTTCAGGGTTGCCGTACCCGAGGCACCGTTCGAGACCTCACCGGCCTGACCGGCGAAAACCTGCGGCAGCTGGTTGACGAGGTCTTCGACGCGAACCGTACCCTGAGCCTTGATCTGTTCCTGCGAAACGGAAAGGACGGGGTTTGCACCTTCGAGGTTGGGGTTAACGTTCAGACGCGAACCGGTGACCAGAATGGTGTTCTCGGTTTCCGCTTCGTCGCCGTCACTAGTGACGTCGGCATCCTGCGCAAAGGCAGGTGCAGAAGCGAGAACCAAGCCGACCGCCAACGATCCAGCGCTCAGTCGGAGCTGGTTGGAAATCTTCATATGGTTTTTTACCCTCATGACTAATGTCTTCCCCCTTAGAAAAGACACGTGGCGGAAAGAGATCGAACGTGCCGCACGGAGCGCCGCGCCTGATCTTTCTCCAGTTCATTGGGCTAATGCGAGACGGGACACGCGCAGCGCATGCACGGATTCCGCCCAGTTAGTCCCTACTTTCCCGGTTAGGCGCCTTGCCCGGCACAAGGGAAGCGATCGTGTCGATCTTTGGGAAATTGAAATCGCGGTGTAGCAGGCATGCAACACTGTTTAACAGGTGCGATTTACCATCCAAACTGCCGCAATCCGGCCAATTCCCGGTATCTCGATATGTCATATGGCAACGCAATTGGTTATGAGCGTATTGCGTCACTGTCGTATCGGGGCATCAACTTTGGGAGTGGATATGCGTTCATTGAAGTTTGCCGTTTGTTTTTCGGCCCTTGCGGGGCTGGTCGTGCAGCCGCTGGCGGCACAGTCCGATCCGGCGGAGGAGATCGACACTCCGGAAGTGGTCGGCAAGTTGTTCGAGTGCCGCGCCATCACCGATCCCGAGGCGCGGCTCGCTTGTTTCGACCGTGAAGTCGCCGACGTCTATGAAGCGCAGCAATCGCGCGATCTGGTGATCGCAGATCGCGAAAAAGTGGCCGAGGCAAAGCGCGGGCTGTTCGGGTTAAGGCTCCCGAAGATCAGGTTGTTCGGTGGTGGTGACGAAGAAGACGAAGAGGTCAATCAGATCACCGCGACCCTCACGCAAGCGCGGCGGCTCAGCAACGGTCGCTTCGTGTTCGAGCTCGAAGACGGCGCGCGGTGGATGCAGACCGAGGACAGCATAGGTCGCAAGCGCTTCAAGGCGGGCGATACGATCGTAATCAAGAGGGCCGCTCTCGGCAGTTTCAAGGCGCGTGTGAACGACAAGAATGCCGGACGTGTGAGGCGCCTCAATTAGCGTTTGGGGACGACGTCGAAGGCCACCGTCATTCTCTCTGCGGAGCCGAACGGCGTAGTACCGTGGTAAAGTGTCGAGGGGAACAGGGCGAGGTGCCCCTCCTGCGGCTCGATCGAACGGATCGGAGGAAGATCGAGACCAAGGTCCGTTGGTGGGCGGCCGAGTTCGAGCCAACCTCGGCGATCGCCGTCATGCGCTTCTGGCGGAACGATCAGATAGAACGCGCTCGAGACGATTCCGGATGGGTGGATATGCGCGGCATGGAAATCGCCGCCGCCCGTGAGCCGCACCGACCAGGACCCGGCCAGCCTCCACGGCGTTTGTCGATGGCGCAGCAGCGGATGGCCCGGATCGAGCGCCGGCAGGTCATTGCGGTACTCCTCGAGCGTCTTGGCGATGGCGCGGTCCAGTTCAGCCAGGACGGGTTCGGCACGATCAAACAACACGCCGCGCGTCTGCGAGCCTCCGCGCAGGCTCTGGCCCAAGGGCATGGGTGAACTTTCGTGGAGTTCCCGCAGGACGGCGATCGCGTCTTCGATCATCCGCTGGCGCCCGGCAATTGGGCGCAACTGGATCAATCCCTCTTGCCCATGCAGCCAATCGGCGCGCGCGTCTTCGGTGAGCCGCCACAGCATGTCGCGCAAGGACCAGGCCGCAATGTCGGCCGGTTCGCTCGCCAGAACTGCATCGAGCAGGGCTTCGGCCTTGTCGAATTCCTTGCGGCGAATGCGATGGCGCGCTTCGTGGAGCGAGCGGTCGGTGCTCTCCCAATCGAGGTCGGCAAAGATGGCTTCCGCGCGCTCATGATCGCCCGATGCTCCCGCATACACGGCTTCGAGGAGTGCGAAGTAAGCTGCGGGCTGGCTCGTCCGGCGCGCTTCGGCCGCCACATCGAGCGCCTGTTCGTTGAGTTCCAGCGCAGCCAACGCCTTGCACCACCCGTCGGGAATGTTGGGATCCTGCGGCATGGCCTTGACCGCATCGGCATAGTGCGAGGCGAATTCCTTCTCGCCCTGGGCATGCCGCAGTTGGGCGAGATACCGCAGCCCATCGGTGAAACTCGGCGCCTGTTGCGTGATCTGCCGCATGATCGTCAGCGCACCTTCGCGGTCACCGGCAACGTCGAGTGCCTGCGCCTTGCCAAGCCAGACGAGCGGATTGCCCGGATCGACTTTCAGAGTTCGATCGAACCATTGCACGGCCTTGGGCTCGCCGCGTTCGAGTGCGACATTGGCACGACCGAGCAGCGCCTTGGGACGCTCCGGTTCTATCTTGAGCGCGCGGTCGTACCACTTCGCCGCCTTGCCGTGGTTGCCCGCTCCCCGCTCCGCATTGCCTCGCGTCGAACAGTAGTGCGCAAACTTCGCGCCCTTTTTCTCGATCCGAACGAGGACCTTGAGCGCCTCTTCGTCGCGCTGCGCATTGGACAGGGCGATGGCCTGATCGACGGCATGATCGAACTGTTTAGGCTCAAGCACAAAGGCCTTGCCGAAATGCTCCGCGGCCTCATCCGGACGTCCCTGCATCAGCAGCAGGCTTCCGCCCGCATGCCAAAGGAGAGCCGATTTCGGATGGGCCTTGAGTCCTTCGCCGATCGATCCCAGCGCGCCGACCAGATCGCCGGATTGCGACGCCGTCGATGCCCTTTGATACCAGTCTTCTGCCGAAAGGCCGATCATGCCCGCTTTTCTCCCCTTCGCACCTGTTAGCGACGGCAGATCGTGAAGGGCAAGCGCGCGAAAGCCGCTCCGGTGATTTTGCCTGCTTGATTTGCCCATTGATTTGAAACGCGCGCTCCCATAGGCGAGTGGCAAAACGCAACGTTTACGTAAACGAGAGGATACCCCCACATGCCTACAGCCTATATCGTCGATGCCGTTCGTACCGCCGGCGGCCGCCGCGGCGGTCGTCTTGCCGGCGTGCACCCGGTCGATCTGCTGGCAAAGTCGCTCGACGCTATCGTCGAACGCAGCGGGATCGATCCCAACGCGGTCGACGATGTGGTGACCGGCTGCGTCAGCCAGGCGGGCGAGCAGGCGATGCAGGTCGGGCGCATGGGTGTGCTGGCATCGAAGAAGCTTCCGCAATCGACCCCGGCGGTCACGATCGACCGCCAATGCGGCAGCTCGCAGCAGGCGATCCAGTTTGCTGCCCAAGCGGTGATGAGCGGCACTCAGGATGTGGTGATCGCCAGCGGCGTTGAAAGCATGACGCGCGTGCCGATGGGCACCAACGCGACCTTCCACATGAAAGAGGGTCTGGGCCACTACAAATCGCCGGGCCTCGAAGAAAAGTATCCGAAGGTCCAGTTCAGCCAGTTCATGGGCGCCGAGATGATCGCGCAGAAGCACGATTTCTCTAAGGATATGCTCGACCAGTTCGCGCTGGGGAGTCACCGGAAGGCGATCGCCGCGACGCAGGCCGGAGCGTTCGACAACGAGATCGTGCCGGTCGATATCGAAACGCCCGAGGGCGACGATATTCACAAAGTCGATGAAGGGATTCGCTTCGATGCGACGCTGGAAGGCATTGCCGGCGTCAAGCTGATTTCGCCCGAAGGCCGCGTCACCGCTGCGACTGCGAGCCAGATCTGCGACGGTTCGTCGGCAGTCATGGTTGTCAGCGAAGAGGCGCTGAAAGCGCACGGTCTCACACCGATGGCGCGTATTCACAACCTGACCGTGACAGCGGGCGACCCGGTGATCATGCTCGAAGAGCC
>JASJDE010000072.1 GCA_030065195.1 Erythrobacter sp.
GCAGCGCGGCCGGATCAACGAAAGACGCCGGGTCAGCTTTGCCCCGTAGGTTCGAGACTGCCTGGATCGACGACGGAAACGCCGACCTGCTCGATCGCGTGGCCGAAGGCGTGTTCGACCACGCAATCGACCCCCGGCGATTCGAAACCTATCTGGCCAATCCGCTCAACTGGATGTGCGTCGCGCTGTTCGACGGGCTGGTTGTCGGGATGTGCATGTCGGTCATCCACCTTCATCCGGACAAACCAACCGAGCTATTCCTTGACGAAATCGGCACGGGCGACGATTGGCGCAGGCAAGGCATAGCGCGGCAACTCATGCAGATGGTTTTCGACCGTTGCGACGCCGAAGGCATTGACGAGATCTGGCTGGGGACCGAACCCGACAACGTGCCCGCACGCGGACTGTACGAAAGCACGGGGGCAAAGGGAGAGGCGGCTCTGATCTATTATCTGGAGTGGTGAGGAGCCCGATATGTTTTCACTCGAAGGGATGAACGCGCTTGTGACCGGCGCGAGCGGCGGGATTGGTTCGGCCATCGCGATCGCACTGGCGAAACAGGGTGCGCGCGTTGCGCTGTCGGGTTCGAACGGCGCGAAGCTGCGCGCTTTTCGCGAGCAATTGCACGAAGAGCATGGCGGCGAGCATGTGGAAATCACCTGCGATCTGTCCGACACCACTCAGGTCGAGGAACTTATCCCGGCGACGCTCGATACGCTCGGGGGGATCGACATCCTCGTCAACAATGCCGGCATTACGCGTGATAATCTCGGCATGCGGATGAAGGACGAGGAATGGGATCAGGTGATCGCCATCAACCTCGAAGCCGCTTTCCGCCTCATGCGCGCCAGCGCCAAGCCCATGATGAAGGCGCGGTTTGGTCGGATCGTCAACATCACCAGCGTCGTCGGCGCCACCGGCAATCCGGGACAAATGAATTATGCCGCCGCCAAAGCGGGCCTCACCGGCATGACCAAGAGTTTCGCACAGGAAGTCGCTTCGCGTGGAATCACGGCGAACTGTGTTGCGCCCGGCTTTATCCGCACCGCGATGACGTCCGCGCTCGATGAAAAACAACAGGACGCGATCAACGCGCGCATCCCGATGGGCAGGATGGGCGAGGGCGGCGATATCGGCGCCGCTTGCGCATACCTCGCGAGCCGCGAGGCCGGCTACATCACCGGCGAAACGCTGCATGTAAATGGCGGCATGGCGATGCTCTAGGTGAGCTTTCGGGAATAACCCGCGGCGTTCGCGCCCTTATCCCCAATCGAATCCGCCCTCGCGCGTGCGAGCGCTTGCCCGTTTTGCCCATCGCGCTACAGTTTTCGCCAATTCCCCGGCGCTGGTGGGGCGATTCCGGCCTCATTTCCCGCCACAGATTGAGAAACGATAGGCAAGGCTCATGAAGGCTACGATCGAACGCGCGACGCTCCTGCGGTGTCTGTCCCACGTCCAGTCGGTGGTTGAGCGCCGCAACACCATCCCGATCCTCTCCAATGTGTTGATCGATGCCAGCGATGGCGGCAGCGTGAAGGTTATGGCGACCGACCTCGACTTGCAGGTGGTCGAAACGATGTCGGCAGCATCGGTCGAAGACGCTGGCGCGATCACGGTATCGGCCCACCTGCTGTTCGATATTGCCCGTAAGCTGCCCGAAGGCAGCCAGGTCAGCCTCGAAACCGCTGAAAACCGCATGGAAATCAAGGCTGGGCGCAGCCGCTTCAAGCTCCCAACCCTGCCGCGCGACGATTTCCCGGTGATCGTAGAGGGCGACTTGCCGACCTCGTTCGAGCTTCCCGCCAAGACTCTCGCCGAGATGATCGACCGCACCCGGTTTGCGATTTCGACCGAGGAAACGCGATATTACTTGAACGGCATATTCCTGCATGTGACCGACGAAGACACACCGGTGCTCAAGGCGGCGGCGACCGATGGTCATCGCCTCGCGCGTTTCACCCTCGCGCGCCCCGACGGTGCAGACGGAATGCCCGATGTTATCGTCCCGCGCAAAGCCGTGGGCGAACTGCGCAAGCTGCTCGACGAGGCGATGGACGGCAACGTTCAGATTGACCTTTCGGCGAGCAAAATCCGCTTCACGCTCGGCGGTGAGGGTGGGGTTGTGCTGACCAGCAAGCTGATCGACGGGACCTTCCCCGATTACAGCCGCGTGATCCCTACCGGGAACGACAAACTCTTGAAAGTCGATCCGAAGAGTTTCTTCCAAGGCGTTGATCGTGTGGCGACAATTGCCACCGAAAAAACGCGCGCAGTGAAGATGGGTCTCGACGCCGACAAGGTCACCCTGTCGGTGACCTCGCCCGATAACGGTACCGCGACCGAGGAACTGGCCGCGGAATACGGCTCGGAAGGGTTCGAGATTGGCTTCAACGCCAATTACCTCAAGGATATCCTCGACCAGATCGACGCCGATTCAGTCGAACTGCACCTCGCCGACGCGGGCGCACCGACGCTGATCCGGCAAGACGAGAAGAGCCCGGCGCTGTATGTTCTGATGCCGATGCGGGTGTGAGCGACAGCGACCTGACACTCTACGTTGTTGTTGGGTTCGCCCTAATCTTCCCGCTGTTCTGGCTTTTTGTCGTCTCGCTCATTTCATTGACCGGCGGGTGGCGACGACTGCAGGATGAGTTTCCAGACAAGCCGACCGCCCATGTTTACCGCCGCTTGTCGATGCAAAGCGCGCATCTCGGAAGGTTGGTCGGCGGGGTGTCTTACCGAAACACACTAACGATCGAAGTCTGCGAACAAGGTCTACGATTCAGTGTCTGGAGGATCTTTGCACCGTTCGGAAAACCATTGTTCTTCCGGTGGAATGAAATTGAAGCCGATCCCTCGAATTGGCTGGCGTGGCCGGCGTATCGATTGCGGTGGGGTGACGGCGATCGCAATTCGATGCTGATGCGCTGCAAGACAGTGGAATCGATTGCCGAAGCCAGTCGCGGCAGATTTGTGCTTCCGGGCGACTGATCCATGGCCGAGGTACGCATCTTCGGTACGGTGATCTCGACCTACACACGCATCGTCCAGATCGCTTGCGAGGAAGCGGGGCTGAGCCACGAAACTATTGCCACCGCTGCGCAATCGCCGGAAAACCGCCATCCGTTTGGCAAGGTCCCGGTTGTCGAAGTCGACGGGCTCGAACTGATCGAGAGCGTGGCGATCGCCCAATATCTCGACAACGCGCATAACGGATCCGCGCTTCAGCCCAGCGCCCCCGCGGCGCGGGCGATCAGCGACAAGTGGATCGCGATCGCCAACAACTATCTGTTTCCGCTATTCGAGCACGGGTTGGTGATGCCGTGGATCATGCACCGCGTCGCCGGCTTCCCGCTCGAACGCGAGAAGATCGAGCGCGCCTTGCCGAACATCAGCCGGGCGCTGGGCTTCGTTGAGGCTGAGATCCAGAAGGACGGTGGGTGGACTGGCGGCGATTTCACGTTGGCCGACATCTTTCTCTACCCGGTGCTGCGCGGGCTGCAGCTTACGCCGCAGGGCGAAGTGGGGATCGCGCAATGCGATCGTCTCTCGGCTTGGCTTGCCGTCACGGAAAATCGTCCCTCGATCGTTGCAACACGGTGGGAAAGCGAACCGTGATCGGCTAGGCCTGCAACCAAAGAGGAGGAACCCCCGATGAGCCTAGCCCAAGTCCATGTCCGCAAAGACGAACTTACCAACGCGACGCTGGTCGAAGCCGAGTCCGGTGAGCTTGCCGATGGCGCCGTCCGCCTGCAGGTCGAAAGCTTCTCGGTGACGGCCAACAACATCACTTATGCGGTGGTGGGTGACGGCTTCGGATACTGGAACTTCTTCCCGCCCAAGGCCGACGATCCGGACGGTTTGGGCATCGTACCGATGTGGGGACATGCCAGGGTGGTCGAGAGCAAGCACCCCGACATCGGCGTCGGCGAGCGCGTTTACGGCTATCTTCCGATGGGAACGCAGCTCGACGTTCGTCCGGGCAATGTTTCCGAGATGAGCTTCTCGGATACCACCGACTACCGGCAGCCGATGAGTCCGGTCTACAATCAGTATTCGCGGCTCGCAGCCGACCCAGAGCACGATCCCGCCCGGGAAGCCGAACGGATGATCTACGGCCCGCTGTTCAAGACCGGATTCATCATCGACTATTTCATGCGGTCGGAAGAGTGGTTCGGAGCCGAGCAGGTGATCCTGACCAGCGCGTCTTCGAAGACGGCTATGGGTCTTGCAAGTGTCGCCAAGCAGAATTCGCCCGATATCAAGCGAATGGGCCTGACGTCCGCCGGGAATGCGGACTTCGTCGAAAGCACGGGCCTATATGACGAGGTACTGTCCTACGAGGAAGTAGGCAGATTGCCCCTGAAACCGACCGTCACGGTCGATTTCGCAGGCAATGCCGGCCTGCTCGCCAAGCTCCATGAGCATTTCTCCAACACCCTCAAATATTCGTGCTTGGTCGGCGCGACTCATATAGAAGAGCGCGGCGGCGGACTGGGCGGTGCAGCCGACCTTCCGGGGCCGAAGCCGACCCTGTTCTTCGCGCCCGACCATTTCGTGGCCTTTTTCAAAGAGCACGGTCCTGTCGAAGGCGGCAAACTGATTGCCAAGACCTGGCGCGGTTTCCTGTCCGCAGTCGAAGGCACCGTCGAGATCGTAAAACTCAACGGACTCGATGCGGCACGCACAACCTATCTTGAAATGGTCGGCGGCAGCGTCGATCCGGCCAAGGGTATCGTTGTCGAGCCCTAAGGTTCAGTCCTTGCCGGTGGCATAGTCGAAGAACCCGTCGCGCTGGGCTTGATGGCGAGCGGTCATCTTGTCGCTCGTGTCGGGTTCGGTCGGAACGATGCACCACCCTCCGCCTTTGGCCAGCGTGGTATCCAGACCTTGCTCGAGCACTTCGGGGCCGGGCTGGGCGCGCCAATGATCGCCGACTTCGTCGGGTGCCTGTCGTGCACCGCCAAAGCGTTCGGGCCGAGCTTGGGCCGCGTTCCAGATCTGCGTGTTCAGGATTCCCGGGCAGAGTATCGTTACGCCGATGTCGTCTTCGGCCATTTCCGCCGCCAGCGCTTCGCCGATCGCCGCCGTCATCTGCTTGGTCGTGGCGTATAGAGTAAAGGGGCCGCTCACGGGCACAACCGAAGCCGAGCTGGCGGTGATGCCGACATGGCGCGAACCGGTTCGGCTCTTAAGTGTCGGAAGCCAGGCCTGCGCCGTGTGGATCGGCCCCATCACATTGACCCCCATCAGCCAGTCGAGCGTGCGCGATTTGGCCTCGCTCACCGTATCGGCGCTGCCGACGCCGGCATTGATCCAGAGCAGTGACGGTTCGACGCCCTGTGCGATCAACCGTTCAGCGACGCGCTCGGTTTCCTTACGATCCGAGACGTCGCAGCCATGCGCGCGCGACTCCTCGCCGCACAGCCGAGCGGTTTCCTCGGCTTCGTAGGCATCGATATCGAGTGCGCAGATGCGCATGCCTTTGGCCGCGAAGTGCTGCGCCAGCCAGCGCCCGATTCCGCGTCCTGCCCCGGTGATGACGGCCCAGTCGCCGGGCTTGGGCTCGAATGCGCTCACTATTCGGCCGCTTCTGCCATTTCGGCGCGTTGCGGGCCGCGGATGAGCCCGCCGGGCGTCTCACCGGTCCAGGTTCCTTCGCGGAACGTCACTTCGCCGTTCTTGATCGTGCAGACATAGCCTTCGGCTTTCTGCAGCAGGCGTTTACCCCCTGCCGGCAGGTCGAACGCCAGCCACGGACGGCCCAGTTTGAGGCGCTCCATATCGATGACGTTGATGTCGGCGAGATAGCCGGGAGCGATGACCCCGCGATCCTCCAGCCCATAAAGAACCGCCGTATCGCGGCACTGGCGCTTGATCGCGTTTTCGAGCGTGATGCGCTCGCCACGCTTGCGGTCACGCACCCAGTGTTCGAGCATGAATGTGGGTGAGGCCGCATCGCAGATCGTCCCGCAATGAGCGCCGCCATCCGACAGCGAATTGACCGTGTCGTCGGCGTGCTGGAGTGGGTGGAGGAAATCGAGATTCCCTTCCGCATAGTTCAGGATCGGTAAGTAGATGAACCCGGTCGCGTCTTCGCGGCACAGCATGTCGTAGGCGTATTCCTGCGGGTCAACGCCCGCAGCCTGCGCACGGGCATTGACGCTGGCAGTCTCGTCCGGCTCGTAGTCGAAATCCGGGTCCATTTCGTATTGCAGCGCCCAGCCTTGGGTGATCACCATTACCACGCCGATGATATCCATAGGCGCTTCGGAATAGTCGTTGGCTTCGGACAGCAGCTGCTTCTTGAAAGCGGGATCGAGCAATTTGGCCTTCTGCTCCTCCCACGGGAGCTCCTTGATCGCTTCCCAACTCGGGCGGAAGGCGAACGGGTTCACGGTGCCTTGCCATGCCATTATGATGCCGTTGCCGCGCAGCGCGATCTGGGCCACGATATTCGCGCCGTTGTCGTTCTCCGCCCGCATAGTTTCGATCTGTTCTTTGAGCGGCATTTCCTTGGCGATGCTTTCGAGCGCGGCGAAGGTCACCGGGATTCCGGCCTCGCGCGACAGCTTGCCCATCCATTCGAACTCGTTCCAATCGCGCTGCAGATCGCTCGCCATTTCGAACACGGCATAGCCGCCCGCATCCTTGGCACGTCCCATGGCTCTGCCGATCGCGACCAGTTCCTCGGGCGTCGCCGTGGTACCCGGCACCAACTCGCCATCGACCGACTTGTGCAGCACCGTACGCGAGGTCGAAAAGCCGAGCGCGCCTGCGCGCACGCCTTCCTCGACAATGCGGCTCATTTCGGCGATGTCTTCTTCGGTCGGGACTGCGCCGGGCTGTTCCCGATCACCCAGCACATAGGCGCGGACCGCGCCGTGCGGGACGTGGGTCGCCACATCGACCGAGCGTGGCAGCTTCTCGAGCGCGTCGAGATATTCGGGAAAGGTCTCCCATTCCCAGGTAATTCCCTCGGCAAGCGCGGTTCCAGGGATGTCCTCGACGCCTTCCATCAGGCTGATCAGCCAGTCGTGGCGGTCTGGCTTGGCCGGGGCAAATCCCACGCCGCAATTGCCCATCACAACGGTTGTCACCCCGTGCCAGCTCGACGGAGCCATTTCCTGGTCCCAAGTTGCCTGGCCGTCGTAATGTGTGTGAATGTCGACGAAACCCGGTGCGACGATCTTGCCGGTTGCATCGATCTCTTCGCCTGCATCGCCGGCAATGTCGCCGACGGCGGCAATCACGCCATCCTTGACGGCGACATCGCCCGTAAAGCGCTCTGCACCGGTTCCGTCGACGATGGTTCCACCCCGGATGATGAGGTCGAATGCGGGCATGTTTGATCTCCTCTTTCGCGAGAGAAAGTCTCACATCGCAACCTGCCTGTCCAGCGCAGCAAATTGTCATGGAATTGCGGTCAATAGAGGCTACACGCCCGATCGATAGGGAGTGCAATCGATGATGAAACCGACTTTCGCAGGCGCTTGCCTGTTCCTCGCTTCCGCGCCGGCAGTGAGCGCTCAGGATGGGCAGGGCCAATGGCGAGTGGTGCCCGACGACACGCTGTCGGCACAGCTCGATTGCCTGGAGGCCGAGGGCCGCACGATGATCTCAGCCCATCGCGGCGGACCGTCTCCGGGTTTGCCGGAAAACGCCATCCCGACAATGGACGCGGTCCTCACCGCCATTCCGGCCGTCATGGAAGTGGACGTTGCACAAAGCCCGGATGGCGTGCTGTACCTGATGCATGACCGGACCCTGGATCGCACCACCACCGGGACCGGGAACGTTACCGACGTTCCCTGGACGACCGTCGAGACTCTGTTCCTCGTCGATGGAGCGGGATGGGTGACGCCCTATCGCGTGCCAACTCTCCAGGATACACTGCGCTGGGCGAAGGATCGGACCGTGATCCAGATCGACTTCAAACGCTCGGCCAGTTTTGAAGACACGATTTCGGCAATCCGCGCCGAGGGAATGTTCAATCAGGTGATCCTGATCGCCTACACCGCCGGACAGGCGCAACGGCTGCATTCTCTCGCTCCCGAAATGTTGATTTCCTATTCGATCGGCAAGCCGGGGGACCTTGCCGAGATCGTCGAAGCCGGCGTTCCTGCAGACAGGATCGTCGCCTTCACCGGAACCCGTACCGCGCGGCCGGACCTGTATCGCGAGCTTGACCGGCAGGATGTCGAGGTGATCTTCGGCACGCTGGGCCGTTCGCCCAACTCGATCGATAACGTCAATGCGCGCTTTGGGACCGATGAACGCTACGCGGAACTGAGCGAAGGCGGAGTCGATGTGCTCGCCACCGATCGTCCCCGTGCCGCTGCTTCGGCGCTGGAATCCGCAAACCGTCTACCCCAAGCCGGTGTTTGCGGGGTTAGCCGAAACGCACCCGGAGAGTGACACTCAGGCCGCAGCGGCCTTGTCGCGCCCCGCTTCCTTGTCGGTTTCCGGTGCATCGAGGAATTCGCGAATTATCGCCACACTCTCGTCGGAATGGGTCAGCAGGAACAGGTGTCCGCCACCGTCGATCATCTCGATCCGCGAATTGGGAATCATGGCCTTGAGTATTTGCCCGTTTATCGGACGCACGATCTGGTCGTCCGCTCCCATCATGATCAGCGTTTCCTTGCCGAGGAACGGCAGCGCGGGCAGGCTGGTCCAGCCCATCATGCAGAGCAACTGGTAGAGATAGCCGCGCGGGGAGGGGGGCTTCAGTCGCCCGATATGGCTGTCTTTCTGATGCTGCGCGCCGTCCGCGTCGACCCCGCCATAGAGCGTTGCGAAGTGCTCGTTCATGTATTCCGGGTCCACGTAGCGGCGTGGATTGGCCATCTTGGTGAAGGCCGCCGGATTGCCCGGTACCATCGCCATGCCGGGCGTGGTTGCGATCAGGATCAGCCTCCGGGTGCGGCTCGGATGCTGGAGCGCAAAGTGCTGCGCCATCGCGCCGCCCCAGGAGACACCCATCACATCGACTTCGCCAATACCGTGCCGACCCAGCAATTCGGCTGCGGTCCAGCTCATCGTGAAGGGATTGTAGGGAATCAACGGGTCAGGCGATTCGCCCGTTCCCGGCATGTCGAACATGACAAAGGCCCGCTCCGGCAACGCCTCGGTCAGCGGAGCTACGGCTTCGATATTCGCGCCGATACCGTTGAAGAAAAGAATTGGCGGATAATCTGACGCTCGATCGAGCCTCCATGTAGCAACCCGTAGCGTCCGACCGCCCACCTGTTCCATGGATATGACCGCGTCTTTCATAGCATCCGCCATGCAATTTCCGTCCTTTCTGCCCGCCTTACGATCCCTGGAAGTGCGGGTGGGAGGCAGCCTCGTTGATCCCTAACGGGGCTGCCTCCCATAAGCTGAATAGTTATGTCTGCGGGTCAGCCCGTATCAGACTTCTTCGACGACGTAGAGTCCGGGGGCCGGGTCTGTCGGGGAATGCTTCTTGCTCCCAAGGTCCGATGGCGCAGGCATTTTTCCGCCCGAACGCTTCTGGATCCACTCCATCCAGAACGGCCACCAGCTGCCTTTGACCTCTTCGGTGCCTTGCAGCCATTCATCCGCAGTTTCGGGCAGCTTGCCCTTCTTCTTCTGCACGAAGTACTTGGCCTTCGGATTGCCGGGCGGGTTGAGGATCGCCTGCATGTGTCCCGATTGCGACAGGACGTAAGTGACATCCTTCGATCCGAACAATTGCGTCGATCGATAGGTGGCCTTCCACGGGGTGATGTGATCGGTCACGCCGCCGAGGATGAACAAGTCGGCCGTAACCTTGGAAAGATCGATCTTGTGATCGGCCATCTCGATTTCGCCCCGTTTGGTGAAGGCGAGCGTCTCGAACAGCGTCAGGAAGTCACCCATAAGGCTGGCCGACAAGTTGGTCGCATCGGCATTCCAATAGAGGACGTCGAAAGCGGGCGGGTCCATGCCGAGCAGGTAGTTGTTGATGACGTAGTTCCAGATCAGGTCGTTCGGCCGCAGCCATGCGAAACCGCGCGCCAGATCGTCGGCCTTGATGATCCCGGCTTTCTCGGCCCGCTGGCGAGCCAGTTTCGTCCCGTTTTCGCTGACCAAGGAAGCCGCCTCGATGTCGGTCTGCTTCGGATGCAGTACGCAAACCATCAACGTCAGTGTGCCGAGGATGTCATTGCCTGTCGCAGCCAGCTTCGAGGCGAGCACCGAAGCGGTCTGTCCGCCCGAGCAACCGGCGGAAACGTTAACCTTGTCGGATCCGGTGATTTCGGAAACGACTTCCAGCGCATCTTCGCACGAAGCGATATAGTCGGCCATGTCCCAATGGCCCTGTTCCTTCGACGGATTGCGCCACGAAATCACGAAGGTCTGCATGCCGTTGTCGACCTGCCACTTGATGATCGACTTTTCCGGAGAGAGGTCGTTGATGTACATCTTGTTGATCTGCGGCGGGATAGTCAGCTGCGGTATTTCGTACACTTCGTCGGTGGTCGGGGCGTATTGCACCAGCTCGTACATCTCCGTGCGATGAACGACCGAACCCTTTGATGTCGCGATGTTTTCACCCAGCTTGAACGGTCGTTTGTCGACCTGGCTGACCATGCCCTTGTTATGGACGAGGTCGTTATAGGCGTTTTGCAGGCCCTTGATCAGCGACAGGCCACCGGAATTGATAACCTGCTTTTGTGCGATCGGGTTTCCAACCAGGGTGTTGGTCGGGGCGAGACCGTCGAGAATGATGTTCGCAATGAAATTCGCGCGATTGCGCTCTAGCTCGTCGAGCTCGAGTTCTTCGAGCCAGCTGCGCATGCCCTTCTGCACGGCGAGATAATATTGCGCACCCGCCCGGAAGAACGGGTTGTACTGCCAGGCCGGATCCTGGAAGCGCTTGTCCTTGGGATCCGGCGCCAGATCGCTCTTGCCGGTCATGATTTTCACCATGTCTTCGCCGAAGGATTGAGCATGGCGGAATGCGCGGCTCGGATCGGATGCGGTTTCGCGCAACAGCAACGCCACTGCACTCACGAAATCCTCGCGAGCGACCCCGATCAAGGGGCCCAGAGCATTGGTCGATTGCGCCGCTTCGTTTTCGAGTTTTACCGTGCCGTCAGCCATAACATCCCCTTCGCGCATTCTGGCATTCAGATTGTCTGGCGTCTCACATGCCGGTCGGTCGAGCAACTTTCAAGATGACCGCTGCGTCAAGACGTTCGGCCTTTCGCGGCATTGGTGGTTTGTTAAGGCACGCAATTAACCGTTTTGCAGGTCGAATTGGCGCATTGCTGGTCCATGAGCGGCCGAGCTGTCAGAAAACTGGTAAGAGCAAATTCCGAAGCTGCTGAAACCGCGGCTCCGACCGATGTCGCTGCACGCGCGGCGCTCGGGTCCAAAACTCGGGCCAAAGGGGATCGACGCTCGCCGCGCCACCTGGAGCCAGTTCAAGCACCTGCCGCCCCAAATGCCGGAAGCGGAATTCGGCCCGATTACGCTTACTACCTGCCAAGCCGACCGCGACCGATGGCGCTGTTCCTGCTTGCCGCTTATGTCATCGCCGCCGGTGTAGCCCGATCCGTTCCATTGGGTCTTGCGCCGACGACCGGACTGGCGTCCATCGTGATCCTCCTGTTCGGAGCCTCGCTGGCAAAGATCGAGCGCCGTGCATCGACGCCCAACATCGTTCGCCAACTGCTTGTCGTTCTCGGAATCGTCGTGCCCATGGCGTGTGCCGGGTACACGTTGGCAAGCTGGGTGCATGCGGGGCTGGCCTGGCAATGGGCGGTCGCCACCATAATCTGCATTAACGCCGCTCTGGCCACCATCTTCGGCATGCGGATCGTGTCCTTGTTTACCGCGCAAATCTCCGTCTGGGCGGCTTTCTCACTCGTCCAAGCCAGCCCCTTGACTGTCTCGGCCGTGGTCGGAACCGCTCTCACGCTAATGCTCGTGGCCCAATTCCAATGGAAAGCTGCGGAAAAGAAACGCATCCAGGCCGAGGCTCGAGAACGCGTAGCCGCTCGAGCGGAAGACATCCTTCGTAGCTTTGAAGAGACGGGGCAGGGCTGGTTCTGGGAAACCGATCGGCGCGGCCAGATCAGTTATATCTCGCCATCGGCCGCCGAGGTGTTGGGCCGGACTTCGGAAGAGATGCTCGGACGCGCACTAAGCGAAATCGTCGATCCCAACCAGGGTACTGCCGATGCAGAACGTACGCTGGCCTTCCACCTTTCGGCGCGCTCGGCGTTCCACGATATCGAACTGCGCGCTGCCTCGGGAGACGAGGAGCGCTGGTGGGCACTGACGGGGCGACCCGTCTACGATTCCTTCAACAATTTCTGCGGTTTCCGCGGGCACGGATCCGATTTGACGGAGAAGCGCCGCAGCGAACAGCAAGTCTCTCGCCTGGCGCACTACGATTCGCTCACGGGTCTCGCCAATCGCGTGCAAATGAGCCAGGCGCTCGAACAGATCCTTTCTGCGCCGCGTGAGCGCGAGCGGACCTGCTCGGTCCTTCTGCTCGATCTCGACCGGTTCAAGCACGTCAACGATACACTCGGCCACCCGGCAGGGGATGCGCTGCTGAAACAAGTGGCGCAACGTCTCGAAGTGGCTGTCAGCGGCCAGGGCCGGTGCGGACGATTGGGCGGGGACGAATTCAAGGTTCTCGTGCCCGGTCATGTCAAGCGCGAACAGTTGGGGCACCTCGCCAACGATATTATCGCGTCGCTCTCACAACCATATTCCATCGACGGTCAAAGCGTCGTGATCGGGGCATCGGTGGGCGTTGCGATCGCTCCTGAGCATGGATCGACCGTCGAAGACCTCATTCGCAACGTTGATCTGGCCCTCTATGCGGCCAAAGACGCGGGGCGCGGTTGCCATCGTTTCTACGCGGAAGACCTCCATTCGGCCGCCGAAGAACGGGCCGAGCTGGAACAGGATTTGCGGGAAGCGATCGCGCGGGGGGATCTCCAACTGCATTATCAGCCGGTCGTTTACGCCGCGACCGAGAAGATCGTCGGCTTCGAAGCGCTGATGCGATGGCAGCATCCCAAACGCGGGTGGATATCGCCCGGCAAATTCATCCCGATCGCGGAAGATTCGGGGTTGATCGACCAACTCGGTCAATGGGCGCTGCGGACTGCCTGCGCCGACCTCGCGACCTGGCCGGAATCGATCCGTTGCGCGGTTAACGTTTCGCCGCTTCAATTCTCCAATCCGGAGTTGCCGACTATTGTCGCCAATGCATTGGCGCATAGCGGCGTGGCGCCCGAACGTCTGGAACTTGAAATTACCGAAAGCGTGTTCCTGAATGACAGCCAGGGCACCGATGCAATGTTCAAGGCACTCAAGCGTGTCGGGGTGCGTCTCGCGCTTGACGATTTCGGCACGGGCTACTCCTCGCTGGGCTACTTGAAGAAGGCTCCTTTCGACAAGATCAAGATCGATCAGAGCTTCGTGCGCGGGGCAACCGAGGACGGCAGCCGGAACGGGGCGATCATTTCCTCGATTACAAGTCTCGCCGAAGCGCTGAACATGGATACCACAGCCGAAGGCGTGGAAACCCTCGACGAGCTCGAGCTCGTTCGGCTGCTCGGATGCAGCCACGTTCAAGGCTACATCTATTTCAAGCCACTCCCGACCGATGAGGCGACCGCGGTGGTTTCCGGCGATCTGGCGGCCGAGGCGAGCGGCCCCAAGGCGGCGCGTGCACCGCGCCAGGTGCTGCTGCGCAGGGTCCTGGTCCACTACAGCGGCAATCGCATGGATGCGACGGTGCGCAATATCTCCGAGGGGGGTGCCATGGTCGAAGGTCTTTGGAACGTGCCGCCAGGCAGTACGATCGAGATCGAATTCTCCCATGAGAAGAGCGTCACCGCGCAGGTTCGATGGTCGCGAGAAAACCGCGTTGGAATCGAATTCACCGTGCCGCTGAGACGGCGTGCGGACGGCACCTTTGCAGTGCTGCAAAGCCGACCGGATCAAATGGCTTTCGCAAACAGTTGAACGACACGACGAGCTGGCCGGCCGCATGCTTAATGAGTTTTCATTGAAGCGATTAGGCAAAAAATAACCAACCGGATTTACTGGTAGGTCAGGTTCGGAAATCCACCGCTCCTGTGTGTTTTGTGTCGCGTGGAGGATTGGCAAAGGTGCCCCTTAAGGGTCTCTTGTCTTCAAGAAGTGGCAGCGGGTTGTTGCAAGGTCGGCGCGGCGATGCCGCTTCGGCGCTGAGCGACAGTGAGAAGCTTGCCATGCTCGATCAGCTCGAACAGTCCGGCCTGGGCTGGTTCTGGGCGAGCGATGCCGATGGGAACCTGACCTATCTCAGCGCGGCAATCGCGGAGCGGCTCGATCTCCCCTTGTCGGATTTGCTGGGCCAACCGTTGGCCAGCGTCTTTTCGCCGCTTGAAGGAGAGGGGCGGACCAAGTCGCTTTCGCTGATGCTAGGAGCGCACAAGGCTTTTTCCGGCTTCGCCCTGAGGGCCACCAAGCGACCGGACGGCGCGGTGCTGAAGCTATCAGGCCAACCTTCTTTCAGGGGCAAGAAATTCGCCGGTTTTCGCGGAACTGGCGCGGACATCACCGACGAGTACCATCGCGAAGCGGAAACCGCGCGACTTGCCAAGTTCGACTCGCTCACGGGGCTCGCCAATCGTCATCGTATGGCGCAAGTGATCGACGGCACGCTCACCGCATTCAAGCAGGCCAAGCGCAATTGCGCGATCCTGATGCTCGATCTCGACCGGTTTAAGCAAGTCAACGATACGCTCGGCCATGCGGCCGGCGACGAATTGCTCAAACAGGTATCCGACCGCCTACAGCGCTCGATTGATCGCGAATGCGAAATCGGCCGCTTGGGCGGTGACGAATTCCAGGTGATGATCCCCGATGTCGACGATCGCGGGGAGCTGGGTGAGATTGCGATGAAGATCATCGACATGCTCAAGCAACCCTATTCGCTCGAAGACGGTCGCTGCGTGATCGGTGCGTCTGTGGGAATAGCCGTTGCACCGCATGACGGCGTCACCCGTGAAGAGATTGTGCGATCTGCCGATCTCGCGCTCTATGCCGCCAAGAATGGCGGGCGCGGGCAGTATCGTTTCTTCTCCGGCGAACTCGAAAACGAAGCCATCTTCCGCCGCCGCCTCGAAGAAGATCTCGGCGAAGCGGTCAGAGAAGACCAGCTGTTCCTGAAATACCAACCGATCGTCGATGCCAAAACCCAGGGCGTCCACGCGCTGGAAGCGCATATCTGCTGGATGCACTCGCAGCGCGGTGAAATCGATGAAGAGGAATTCGCATCGATCCTCGATGGTGCAAGCCAGGTTGTCGAAGTGGGGACATGGGCAATTGCGGAAGCGTGCCGCCACGCTGCGGACTGGCCCGAAAGCGTTCGTGTGGCGGTGAACGTCCCGGTGCAGCTGTTCGG
>JASJDE010000073.1 GCA_030065195.1 Erythrobacter sp.
GAACTGGTTCACCCGCGTCCGCAATTCTCTCGGTTTTGGCGAAGAGAAGAAGAGCACCGAGAAAGACCTCTGGATCAAGTGTCCGAATTGCCAGGAGATGCTCTTCGTCGCCGAGTACGAAGAAAACTCGAACATCTGCCACAAATGTGGCCACCATGGACGGATCGGAGCAGATCGACGGCTTCAACTTCTGCTCGATCCGGGCTTCGAGGTGCTTGAACAGCCGCAGGTCACGGAAGACCCGCTGAAGTTCAAAGACAGCAAAAAGTATACCGATCGGCTCAAGACCGCCCGTGCAAAGAATCCGCATGAGGATGCTTTCACGGTCGGATCGGGCGCGATTGACGGGCATCCGGCGGTCGTCGGCGTGCAGGATTTCAGTTTCATGGGTGGGTCGATGGGCATGGCCGTGGGGCTTGCCTTCTGTGCTGGTGCGGAGCGCGCATTGACCCGCAAGTGCCCTTACATCGTGGTCACCGCAGCCGGGGGGGCGAGGATGCAAGAAGGTATCCTTAGCCTAATGCAGATGCCGCGCGCGACGGTCATGACGCGGCGCCTGAAAGCGGCAGGCCTACCCTACATCGTCGTCTTGACGGACCCGACGACAGGCGGGGTCACCGCAAGCTACGCGATGCTGGGTGACATCCAGATCGCCGAGCCGGGCGCGCTGATAGGCTTTGCGGGACAAAGGGTCATACAGGACACGATTCGCGAGCAGCTCCCAGAGGGCTTCCAGCGAGCAGAGTACCTGCACAAACACGGCATGGTCGACATGGTTGTGCCTCGCAAGGAGCTGAAGGCGACCTTGGCCAGCGTGATCGACTATTTGCAGCCGAGCCGGGCTGCCTAACGCGGATGGTCGATTTCGGTCGTTCGGACGACCCTCGCGTACAGGCCCAACTGGACCGATTGCGTGCGCTGAGCGTGCCGCAGGGGCGGCTCGGATTGGAAACGATCCGTGCACTAATGGAGCGGCTCGGCAACCCCCATCGCAAACTGCCCCCTGCGTTCCATGTTGCCGGGACCAACGGCAAGGGCTCTGTCTGCGCGTTCCTGCGCGCAATCCTCGAAGCGGATGGAAAGCGCGTGCACGTGACCACCTCACCGCATCTGGTGCGCTACAACGAACGCATCAGGATCGCGGGAGAGCTGATATCGGACGAGGCGCTGGCGGCATTACTCGAAGATGTGCTGGACGCGGGCGAAGACCTTGGCCCCAGTTTCTTTGAAGTCACGATCGCCGCCGCCTTCCTCGCCTTCAGCCGCGAGCCGGCCGATGCCTGCGTGGTCGAAGTAGGCTTGGGCGGAAGGTTCGATGCGACCAATGTGCTTGAGCCGGAAGCGGTGGCTGCATGCGGTATCGCGGCAATCGGTCTCGACCACGAGAAGTTTCTGCTCGCGCCCGAGGAAGGGGTGCCGACCGAGCCTCTGGCGCGAATTGCATTCGAGAAGGCCGGAATCGCAAAAAGGGGCGTGCCGCTGGTGACGCTTGTGGAGGTCTATCCGCCGGAAGCCGAGCTAGCGATTGACGAAGTCGCAAAGCGAGTAGGCGCACTCCGCGAGTCTGCTTATTCGAGCGACGGAGGGCGAATCTACGTCGATTCCTACGGTGACCCCGACCTGCCAAGCCCTTCCATTCAGGGCCCTCACCAGGGCCGCAATGCCGCGCTTGCCGTAGCGATGCTCCGTTACCAATCAACGGTTCGGGTTAGCAACGACGCGATCAGTAAAGGGATCAAGTCGGCGCGTTGGCCGGCGCGAATGCAATTGCTTTCACACGGACCGCTTACCGCCTTCGCCAGGCAACAAGCCGTCTGGCTCGATGGCGGTCACAATCCAAGCGCTGGGCAGGCCATTGCCGAGCATTTCGACGAACCGATCCACCTCGTCCTCGGCATGCTTGCCAACAAGAATCCGCGCGCCCTGCTCGATCCATTGGGTGAGAAAGTGCTCAGCCTCACGATCGTCCCCGTGCCCGACCACGAGTGCCACCCGCCCGAGGCTTTCGGGCCCGATGCGCGCGCCGCAGCGGACCTCGAAGAAGCGCTCCTGAACCTGCCGAATGACGGACGGCCGATCCTGATCGCCGGATCGCTCTACCTCGCGGGCGTGGCGCTACGACTCAACGACGAAATCCCAGACTAGCCCGGCGGTCCGATTTCCTTGCCCGCAGACCCCAGCGCCTCGTCTACCAACCCCGTCCGCATCATCCATGCGAAGAGCACGATACCCGGCACGGCGAGCGCAGTCGTGAGCAGGTAGAAGTTCACATATCCGACCCACTCGATCAGGCCGCCCGCCGTGGTGCCCGTCAACACCCGTCCGACGATACTCGCCGCTGCACTGATCATCGCATAGTGCGCAGCGGTGAAGCGTAGGTCACACAGAGCCGAGAAATAGGCGACCACGACCACACCGCCATAGCCGCTGGCGAAGTTTTCAAAACCGATGGCGGCGGCAAGGCCGAGATTGGTCTTCCCTGCCACCGCCAGCGCGGCGAAGCTCACATTCGACACCGCCATCAGGATCAAAGCAATCAGCACCGACCGCTTCAGTCCTAGCCGCGCATAGATGATCCCGCCAACGAAGATCCCGATTAGGTAGGCCCAAAAGCCGACCCCGACATCGTAGATCGCGATCTCGTCATTGCTGAAGCCGAGGTCGTCGAACAGCAGACGAAACGTCAGGTTGGCAAGCGTGTCGCCGATCTTGTGGACGAGAATGAAAGCAAGGACGAGCCAAGCGCCGTGCCTCGAGAAGAATTCCGCAAACGGTCCGGCGATCGAATGCCATATCTCGGCGAATCCCCGCCTTGCGCTCTCAACCTTGTGCCGTGCCGGTTCGCCCAGCACCAGCGCGGTCAGCATCGCCGGTAGCGCCAGCGCCGCGCAAGAAAGGTAGGCTGCGCTCCAGCCATATCGCATCGCCACCACGAGCGCGATCGCCCCTGCCCCCGCCGAACCAACCCGCCAACCATACTGGTTCATGCCCGACCCGGTGCCGAGTTGGTACGGTTTGAGCGTCTCGATCCGGTAGGCGTCGATCACGATGTCGAAGGTCGCCCCGACGATCCCGACCAGTACCGCAGCGATGCTGGTCGCCAACAGGTCTTCGGAAGGGTCGACAAGAGCAAGGTTCGCTACCGAAGCGATCACCAGCAGTCCGGCCAGGATCATCCACGAAACCCGCTGGCCCAACCTGCCCAGCACCGGCAGGCGCACGCCATCGATGATCCACGCCCATAGGACCTTGAGGTTGTAGACCAGGAACGCGAGCGTGAAGGCAGTCACGGTCGCCGTATCGATCCCATCCTGCGCGAGCCGCGTGGTCAACGTCGCGCCGATCATCGCATAGGGAAAGCCGGACGAGACGCCGAGAAAGAAGGCCCCTAGCGACTCCTTCTCGAAATAGGGCCTGGCCGCGTCCCACCAGTCGCGCTGAATTGCGTTCCCGGCATCAGCCAAACGCGACTACTCCGCCGGCTGTGCTTCGGGCGAGATGATCCCGCCGTCACTTCCCGCGCGCGCCTGTCGCCACCATTCGAAGCAGACCAGCACCGCCGCGGCGAGGCCGATAAAGGTCGTAAGCACGAAGACGTCGAAATAACCCTGGTTCTCGATCATTTCGCCCAAAGCGCCGCGCCCCAGCGTTCCGACCAGCAGGGTTAGCGAGGAAAGCAGCGCGTATTGCACGGCGCTGAATTTCTTCGACACGATCGAACTGAGCCACGCGATATAGGCCGCCCCGGCAATCCCGATGGCGAGATTCTCGAAGGCAATGGTGATGGTGAGCTTTGCAAGCTCGGCGTCCCCGATCACCGGCACTTGCATGATGAGATACGTGAAACCGACAGCGTCGCTGACCGCTTGCATATTCGCTCCACCCACAGCCAGATCGGCGTAGAGCAGGTTTGTGAGCGCCGCGAGCAGTCCACCGATCAGCAGCGTCGCCATACGACCGATTGCCGTGAGCATCAGCCCGCCCAGCGCCAACCCGGCAATGATCGCCCCGACACCGAAGAACTTCGATGCGAAGGCGACATCGTCATTGGTGTATTGCAACTCGCCCAGATAGAACGGGTAAGCGAACGTACCCCAGATCGCGTCGCAGATGCGGTAAGTCAGGACGACAGCAAGTATCAGCACCAGCGACCAGCCCATCCGCCCGACGAACTCGACCAGCGGCAGCACCAACGCTCGATAGAGGTGATCGAGCGCATAGCCACCGCCGCTCGCGGCCGGGGCGTCTTCAGCGAGGAGATATCGGCCGTCGCGCTTCTGCGCCGAAAGCCAGCCTGCAATCAATGCAGGCAGGATGATCGTCGCAACGATGATCCAAGGGCCGAAATTCTTGGTGAACTCCGTCGGGTTGGGCCGGTCTTCGGGGGCGTAGGTCATCGACATGATCATGAAGGCAAGCACGGTTCCGATAGCCAGCGCCCACAGCAGGCCCACCGCCCCCAGGGCTCGGTTCCGGATCTCGGGAGCAAGCTGCCCAGCCTTGCGCAGCGCCAACACCTGCTCGTCCGCCACAGGCTCACCCGCTACGGCGTCGTCCTCCGCATTCGGCGCAAAAAGCCCGATCGCACCTGCGGCCAGCAGGATCGCGCCCATCATCATGTAGGTTTCAGGCCAGCCGATCCGCGCCGCGATGATCAGCCCCAGAGCGCCGCCGACCAGCGAGCTGAAGCGGTATCCCATCTGATAGACGGTCGAGAGTATGTCGATCGTCGCTTTGTCGTCGGCAACGTCGATGCGCCACGCGTTGATTGCGATATCCTGTGTTGCGCTGGCAAACGCGCCGATCCCTGCAAGGAGCGAGAACCATCCGAGCTGGGTCTTGGGTTCAAGCACGCTCATGGTCACGAGGATTATTCCCAGCAGCACTTGCATCGGTACGATCCACTGCTTGCGCTTTCCCAGAGTCCGAAGCAGCGGAAGGTTCGCCTTGTCGATCAGCGGCGACCAAAGGAACTGGAACGCATAGGCAAGGCCGATCAGAGAGAATATCCCCATCGTCTCAAGGTCGACTTCAGCTTCGGTGAGCCAGGCGAACAAGGTGCCCAGGAACAGCGCGAACGGGAGACCGCTGGCAAATCCGAACACCAGCATGAATGCGGTCTTGCGATTGGTCAGCGCGACCGCCAATGCGCGCAACGCGCTCGGTTTTGTCGCTTCGGCAGTTGCCATTCCCTAGCGTCCTTGTCGTCTGTACCGTTTGGCTGCACACTACGCCCGGATGAGAGGAATAGGGAAGCCGCGATGAACGCGCCGACAACAGATGTCCCCGCTTTGCGCCCGACCGAAGGCCAATTGGCACTCGCTGAGGCGATCAGAAAAGGGGCGGGACGCGAAACCGATACGATCGGGAACGTTCCAGCCGACCGGTACACGGACCCGGCGCATTTCGCGCGCGAGAAGTCGGCACTGTTCGACCGTCTGCCGCAGGTTCTGGTTCCCTCGGCGTTGCTGCCGGCACCCAATATGGCGGTGCCGCACGATCAAACCGGGCGACCTTTGCTGGTCACGCGCGACAACGAAGGCAAAGCACATGTCTTTCTCAATGTCTGCCGTCATCGCGGAACACGGCTGGTCGAAGGCGAAGAAATCCAGTGCGCCAAGCGGCTCGTCTGCCCCTATCATGCCTGGACCTACAAATTGGACGGAAAACTGCTCGCTCTGCCCCGCCCCGAGACGTTCCCCGAGCTCGAAAAGGACGGCATGGGTCTGGTTGAATTGCCGTCGTGTGAAACGGGCGGATTGATATGGTTCGCGCCAAACGAAGGGGCCGATTTCGCCGATGCACAGCGTATTGGCGAGGACTTCACCGCCTTCGGCATGGAGTACAGCTACCTTTTTCGCCGCAAGACGCACAAGGTCAAAGGCAATTGGAAGCTGATCATGGACGCGTTCCTTGAAAGCTATCACGTGACGCGCCTGCACGCGAATACGATCGGCCCCTTCTTCAAGGATGGCGTGACGAGCGGGGACAGCGTCGGACCGCACCTGCGCTCGGCGGTCGGACGGCTCGAAGAAATGGAGAAAGTCGATCTTACCGACATGAACGAAATGCGCCGGGTCATCACATTCGCCTACCAACTGCTTCCCGCCACCGTGATCGTACCCAGTCCGGACTATGTGAATGTCATGGTGCTCATGCCGCAACGCCACGATCTCACGCTGGTCGAAGATTTCATGCTGATCCCGGAGGAGCCAAAGAACGACAAGGCGCGCGATCACTGGGAACGTAGCTGGAAACTGCTCGATGGCGGTGTGTTTGCCAGCGAGGATTTTCGCGCGGCAGAACTCGGTCAACAAGGTCTTGAATCGGGCGCAATCAGGGAACTCACGCTGGGCACGCTTGAAGGAGGAATCGCGCGCTTCGACGCAATAGTCCAGGACGCCTTGCGGGCCGCGAACTGAGCGCCTAGTCGCGCGACATGACTGACAAACCCCGTCCCCAAGGCGATCGTATTGCCAAGCTCCTCGCTCGCGCCGGTGTCGCCAGCCGCCGCGAGATCGAAAGGATGATCGTGGACGGGCGCATCAAGCTCCACGGAAAGACGGTCGAAACTCCCGCGACATTCCTGACCAGCCTCAAAGGCGTGAGCGTAGACGGCAAGCCGGTTGCCAACCCCGAACCGGCACAGCTGTTCGCGTTCCATAAGCCGACCGGCCTGATCACAGCCGAACGCGATCCCAAGGGTCGTCCGACGATCTACTCAGCACTACGCAATGCTTTGCCGAAGGATGCGCCCCGGCTGATGCCAATCGGTCGGCTCGATCTCAACACCGAGGGCTTGCTCCTGCTGACCAACGATGGCGGCCTTAAACGCCAAATGGAGTTGCCTGCCACCGGTGTTCCTCGAACCTATCGCGCCCGCGCCTTTGGCGAGGTGTCGCAGGACCAGCTCGAGTCTCTGATCGAAGGCGTGGAGATCGAAGGCGTGCGCTACGGCTCGATCGACGCCAACCTCGAACGCGGCGGCGGCTCTGGGAAAAACAACTGGATCGAAATGACAATTACCGAAGGCAAGAACCGTGAAGTGCGGCGCGTGCTCGAATATCTCGGCCTGAAGGTAAACCGCCTGATCCGAACCGCCTACGGTCCATTCCTGCTAGGAAACCTTGCTCGTGGACAGGCCGCGCGAATTCGCAAGGGCGACCTCGATCGCTTCCGCAGTAGCCTGAAGACGCGTCGGCAGAGATGAGGATTATCGCGGGCGAATGGCGCGGACGTAAGCTGGTTGCGCCAAAAGGGGTCGCTACCAGGCCTACAGCCGACCGAGCGAGGGAGACCCTCTTCAGCATGCTGACAAGCCGGCTGGGCAGCTTCGCGGATTTGCGGGTTGCCGATCTGTTCGCCGGATCGGGCGCATTGGGGCTGGAGGCCCTATCGCGAGGGGCGGCCCACTGCCTTTTCGTGGAACAGGATCGGGCCGCGCTCGATGCCATCCGCAGCAATATCGCAACATTCGAAGCCCGAGACCGTTCGTCACTCGAGACTGGCTCAGTCATGCAGCTGCGCGCCGTCCGGGACCCCTATGACGTAATTCTGCTCGACCCACCCTATCGCACCGGAGCGGGGGCCGTAGCGCTCGATCGATTGTTGCGACTCGGATGGATCGATCACGCAACCTGGATCGCGGTCGAAACCGGTTCCGAGGAAGACATTGCAGTGCGAAAGCTCGAAATCGAGGCCGAGCGCCGGATCGGCAAGGGCAAGCTCACGCTGTTGCGTCTGGAGCCCAACCAAGCCGATCCGAACACCCTACCCGCGTGACCACCAACGCAGGCAAATCACGTTCCGGCCTTTAGTTGATTCGCTCGTCAGCTCCGGTTTCCGCAGCAGCCTCTCCGCCGGCAGCCGCTTCGATTCCGGACCACGCTTTCTCTCGTTCCGGTCCTGTCATGGCAGTGATCGCCAACTTGTCTTCGTCGGTCAGGCGCCAAAACAATGCTTGCCGCTTGTCCGACAGGGTCCAGAAGTAGTTCTTCGTCTCGCTGGGCCAGCTATTGTAGGCGACCTGCTGGTCGGGCGCCCAGCCATCATAGACTGCTTGCTGTTCTTCGGTGAGCGACACTTCCTCGATGGGCGTCTCGTCCTGCGCAATAAGCGCACTCGGTGCAGTGGCTCCGCTTACTGCGAGGCTCGCCGCGATCAGGTAGGTTGTAGTCTTACGCATTGGGAATCTCCTTTTTTGCTTGGTCCCAAGCGCGCACGAACGCGACCTATTCTTGTGGCCATCCGGAAAGGCTTACCCCTCCATCCGGATGAGCACGCTTATGGCCAATGATGATCGATGCGCCCATATCGCCGTCCCGCCCCGCGACCCGATATGCGCACGCCCCGGCGAGAGACGTGGCGAAAGCGAGGCAAAGCGATTGCGCCCTTGCAGGGGTGCCCACTGTTCTCTACTTGTTCGCGAGAATCCATGAGCAAGTCACTTCCCCAACCGACCGATTCCGGGCATCCTGGCGGCCCCATTCCGCCCTATGCGGAACGACTGAATCCGCCCCAACGTGAGGCCGTGCTTACGACCGAAGGACCTGTCCTGATGTTGGCAGGTGCCGGCACGGGAAAGACCGCTGCGTTGACATCCCGGCTTGCGCATCTTGTCGCAACCCGACGCGCATGGCCCAGCCAGGTTCTTTGTGTGACCTTCACCAACAAGGCGGCTCGCGAAATGCGTGAACGGGTCGCCGGTCACCTTGGCGAAGCAGTCGAAGGCATGCCGTGGCTGGGCACTTTCCACTCGATCTGCGCCAAGATGCTGCGAAGGCATTCGGAGTTGGTTGGGCTAGAAAGCAACTACACGATCATCGACACCGACGATCAGCTGCGACTTTTGAAGCAGTTGATTTCTGAGAACGACCTTGACGAAAAGCGTTGGCCCGCCCGTCAGCTCGCGGGGTTGATCGATCAATGGAAGAACCGCGGGCTCAACCCGGACGATCTCGATGCGGTCGACAGCGAAAGCTACGCGAATGGTCGCGGCCAGGCGATGTACCGGCTGTATCAGGAGCGGTTGAAAGCGCTCAATGCCTGCGATTTCGGCGATTTGATGCTGCATATGCTCAACATCTTCCGCAAGCATCACGACGTGCTTGCGGACTACCGACAGCGCTTCAAATACATCCTTGTCGACGAGTACCAAGACACCAACGCGGTCCAATATCTGTGGCTGCGCCTGCTGGCACAGGAGCACAAGAACATCTGCGTGGTCGGCGACGATGACCAGTCAATCTATTCTTGGCGTGGAGCCGAAGTCGCCAACATCCTGAGGTTCGAAAAGGACTTTCCCGGCGCGCATGTGGTCAAGCTGGAGCAGAATTACCGCTCGACTCCGCATATCCTCGGCGCGGCATCGGGTCTGATCCGCGCGAACAGCGAACGGCATGAAAAGACACTGTGGACCGAGGCCAATGGCGGCGACAAGGTTCGCGTGATCGGTGTGTGGGACGCGCCCGAAGAGGCGCGCCGAGTCGGCGAGGAGATCGAACGTCTAGAGGGCGAAGGCGCCCCGCTCGACCAGGTCGCGATCCTGGTGCGCGCGCAATACCAGACCCGAGAATTCGAGGACCGCTTCATCCAGATCGGCATCAACTACCGGATTATTGGGGGTTTTCGCTTCTACGAGCGCGCCGAAATTCGCGATGCGCTGGCCTATCTACGAGTGATCGCGCAGCCGCAGGACGATCTCGCATTCGAGCGCATCTACAACCAACCCAAACGCGGCCTCGGCGCAAAGACGCTCGAAAAGATGCACCTGCATGCGCGTCGAACAGGGTTACCGCTTGCTGCCGCTTCCCTCGACCTCGCCGACAGCGACGAATTGCCGAAGCGCGCGGCAAACACCATCGGCGCTTTGATGCGGCAATTCCTAGCATGGCGTGACGCGGCGGAAGCGATGACCCCGTCGGATCTGCTGCGGCTCGTGCTCGATGAGACCGGCTACAACGAAATGCTCGCCAACGATCGCTCGGCCGAAAGCGCGGGGCGTGCCGAGAACCTTTCCGAACTGGCCCGCGCCATGGAAGAATACGAAACGCTTGGCGACTTCCTCGAGCACGTTGCGCTGGTCATGGACAACGACGCAGCCGACAGCGAGGACACCGTAACCATCATGACAATCCATGCGGCCAAGGGGCTGGAATTCGACCACATCTTCTGCGTCGGGTGGGAAGAAGGCGTCTTTCCGAGCCAGCGTGCGATCGACGAAGGCGGACTGGCATCGCTCGAAGAGGAACGCCGCCTCGCTTACGTCGCGATCACCCGTGCTCGCCGGCGTTGCACAATCCTCCACGCGGCGAACCGGCGAATCTATGGCCAGTGGACCAGTTCGATACCATCGCGCTTCATCGAGGAATTGCCAGAAGAGCATATCGAGCAGGAAAGCACGATGACCGGCGGAGCATCCCTGTGGCGCGCAAACTGGAGCGAGAACGAGGACCCCTTCGCCCATGTTGCCCTCGACCGGCCCGACCGCGCACAGGCGCGCGGCCCGGGCTGGCAACGCGCGGTCGCGACCGGCTATGAAACCAAGCAGCGGCGTGTCGCCGAGTCGGGCCGCTCAGCCGCGAGCTTCGCCGCCGAGCCTCGCAGCGACATCGCCATCGGCGCGATGGTGGAGCACGCAAAATTCGGCGTCGGTTGCGTAATCGATCAGGAAGGGAACAAGCTCGAAATCGAATTCGAGAACTTTGGCACCAAACGCGTGATCGACAGCTTTGTGACAGTGGTGAACTGACTATTCGGCAGGCTCGGCCTCCACAGGTACCGGTGCCATTTCGATCGGATCGAGAACTTCTTCCGGAATGTATCCGAGGTCGTAGAATGTCTGGCACATTCCATAGGACGCAGCGAAATCGTCTTTCGACTTGTACGCCGAAAGCCTGCACGCACCACCGCATTCGACTTTGACGGGGCAACGACCGCAAATGCCGGTCAGGTCGTCATGATCCATCGAACGCAGCTTCTGAAACAAGGGTGCGGACCGCCACAATTCGTCGAACGGTGTCTCCGTGACATTGCCGACATAGAGCGATTCGTCCGCGCCTGCGACACCGCAAATCGTGACGTTGCCATCGTAAGTCACCCCGCAATAGGACTTGGTCCATCCACAGCTCGGTGATCGGATCGGCAGCACATCTTCTGCGTGGAGGAGAAGCGGCGGGATGTTCAGGAAGATCCGCGAACCCTCCTGGCGGAGCAGGTGGCAGAACTCCCTCAACCTCAATATCTCTTCCACATCCAAAGCCAGCGGGGCCTCGTTGGGACCGCGACCGTTGTAGGGATTGAGCAAGGAGAGCCGCATGGGGACATCGAGATCGCGCGACAACCGAGCCAGGAACGGCACGTCGGAGAAATTGGTCTTTATGATCGTCGCGTTGACCTGAACGTCGATCCCGGCTTCGCGCAATTGCGTAATTTCAGCAATCGTTTCGGCATGCGCACCTTCGCGCCCGCGGATCTTGTCGTGGTTCTCCCGATCGCCGTCGAGCGAAATTAGGATGTTGCAATCGGGAAACTGGGTCAAACGCGCGATCCGGTCCGGCGAAATCAAAGTGCCGTTGGATACGATCGACAGGGCCATGCCATGGCCTGCAAATGCCTCCAGCAATTCGTGCCAGTCTTTCCGGACAAACACTTCTCCGCCGGAAATGATGACCCGTTTGGCGCCAACTGCCGCGGCTTCCCCGGCGAGCTTGCGAACCTGGGGAATCGACAAGTCCGACGTCTTCTCCTTGACTGCATTTATGTAACAGAAAGAACAGCTAAGGTTGCATGTATTCGTTACGTTGAAATGCAGGGTATGCAGGACCGGATCAGGCATGAGCGATCATCCTCTTGCTGAGTAAGTCAAAAGAGAATTCGGTCGGCAGACGAGGCCGCGAGCGTCAGGCCATCCGCCGACCGAATGGGGAATGATAGCTGCGTTACCCGCGGGCAATCAGTCGGGTCGCCAAAGCATCGATTACGTCGTCGCTGATTGTCGCAGGGTTTGAGACCAGCGCGCCTGGCGCAGTCGCAGCGCTAGCCCCGCAGGCAACGCACCAGTCTGCGTTCAAATCCGGGCTTGCCAGCTTCTCCGAGAGCTTGCTCACGAAGTCTTCGCGGACGAGCCCTTTGATCATTTCCGGGTCCTGGGAGATCTGTTGCTCGACAATCCGAGGAAGTTCGGGGCCGGCAGCCGCACTTGCGCCGCACGCTACGCACCAGTCGGAATTAGCTCTGACTTTCGGATTTGAGATCGCCTCACGAATGGCATCCGGGTTGATCTTGATCGCATTCTCTGTCGCCTTCGGCATGATACACTCCATTCTCTTGAGGATCAAAACTCATTGGAACTCGAGCGACCAGAGATCTTGATTTTATAATATAGACACCTTCCGAGTCGTCCTAATATTTATCATATCTCATACTTGAATCCAATTATAGAATCTTTGGACTCTATTCAGGACTTCATTATTTACTTTTGATGGAATCATTATTTCAATTGACGCATAACTTCTGCGAATCGCCCGCCTGACCAAGAAGGCGTCGCCACAAGGACTTAGAAGCGATTCGCCGCATTTCGAGGATCGCGTAAACCCAGCTAACTCTTAGCGCGACCACGGACATGGTCATTCACAGGCTATCCAGCACGCTTCCTTCAACTCAACTTCTGTGAGATACCGCAGACTGGAAAATGGGGGCCGTGCCGCTAATGAAATCTCTTACTCTCGTTGTCGCGCTGGGGACGTTGTTCCTCCCATTTTCCGCATTCGCCCAAGACTCCGAAGAACCGCCCGCCATCCGGCTCGGCAATGGCGAGAAAAACTGGATTGTGGTCGAAGGTATCGAACGCGCCCCCGCTTCGACCTACACGGAAGTTCGCGCTACCAGCGAGCAACAGCACTTGCGTCGCGGCGACGGCGTGACACTTACCATTCCCGAAGTTCATATCGATGGTGACGGCTGGCTGGTTATGCATCCGTTTATCGGGGGGAAACCGAGCGGAACCTATGTTGCCGGATACGCCTTCGTAGAAAGCGGAACGAACACTGACGTGCAAATCACTCTCAACCCCGCTCCGGCAGAGGGGGATCGCTACGTCGTAATGCTGCACAAGGATGCGGATCAGGATCGGGTCTTCGATTTCGTGTTCGTTGCCGAAAACGTCGTCGAGGACGAGGCTGTGTTCGAAGGGCGAACCATGATCGCCCACATTATCGAAGTGCCCTAGAATCCGTCAGCCAGCGCCGACGTCGAGGAAACCCGGTCGCGGACCGTTCCACTCGCCTGCGGGGATAGGCTCGTCGTCCTGATCGGCACGACGGCGAGAGCGACCTTTGCCCTCGTGCTTGTCTTCAGAACGGCTTTTTGCGCGCGGCTTCCGAGCGGCATCGTCGCCCTCTTTCCGTCTGCGAGCGCGAGAGCGTGGTTCCCTCTCTTCGCGCTCTCCCTCTCCGTGCTCCTCGGGTCCGGCGAGCTCGACGCGCACGTCGTCCTTGCCAAACACTTTGATCGCGTTGCCCGTGAGCTTTTCGACATTGGCGATCGCTTCGGCGTCCTCGTCGGCGACGAAAGTGAATGCCCGCCCCTTGGCACCTGCCCTTCCCGTCCGACCAATACGGTGGACGTAGTCGTCGGGGTGCCAGGGCGTATCGAAATTGAAGACGTGAGACACGCCTTTGATATCCAGACCACGCGCCGCAACATCCGAAGCCACAAGGATATTCACGTCGCCCGACTTGAATCCTTCCAGTTCTTTCAGGCGGGAATTCTGGTCCATATCGCCATGGATCTCGCTGCTGGCAAAGCCGTGGCGCTGCAAGCTCTTGTTGAGTTCCCGAACGGTGGTCTTGCGGTTGGCGAAGACAATCGCGGTTTCGACCTGGTCGTTCTGCAACAACCACCGCAACGTCTCGCGCTTCTTGCGGGCTTGGACAGGCACCTTGAACGCGGTGATATCCTTGTTGGTGGTCGCAGCACGGGCGGTTTCGATCCGCTTCGGATTGTTGAGGAACTTCTTCGCCAACTTTTCGATCGGTGGCGGCATCGTGGCCGAAAACAGCATGGTCTGGCGTGTTTCGGGCAGCTTGTCGCAAATGAACTCGATGTCCGGAATGAAGCCCATATCGAGCATCCGGTCCGCTTCATCGATCACGAGCAATTCGCAGCCCGACATCAGGATCTTGCCACGTTCGAACAAGTCCATCAGGCGACCGGGCGTAGCGATCAATACATCGACCCCTTCGTCCAGCGCCTTCAATTGATCACCCATCTGAACGCCGCCGATCAAGAGCGCCATCCTGAGATCGTGATTCTTGCCGTACTTTTCGAAGTTCTCGGCAACCTGTGCGGCGAGTTCGCGGGTCGGCTCCAGGATCAGCGATCGCGGCATCAGAGCTCGCCTGCGCCCTGCGGCCATTACATCGATCATCGGCAGGACAAAGCTGGCGGTCTTTCCCGTACCCGTTTGTGCGATCCCGATGAGATCCTTCATCATCAGGACGGCAGGAATGGCCTCCGCCTGAATCGGTGTCGGCTCTGAATAGCCGGCATCATCCACGGCTTTGAGCAATTCGGGTGAGAGGCCGAGATCGGCGAATATCATGCGGTTCAATATGTCCGGGTAGCGAGCAGCGACATCGCCGCCATGTTTCCAAGCATGCAGACATGGTCTGCAGCAGGCGAGCGCCTAGTCGCAAATCGTCGCAAAAGTCAAGAATTCCGGAGCATCTACGCCCCGCCCGTCAGGTCAGTTCTTGACCGCCACCAATTGCCGCATGCGAGCGACCTCGCACTTTGCACCAGTACGAGATTGAAGCTTGTCGCGCTTGATGCAGAGGTTTCCGTCCTTGTTTCGCTCGACATAGAAACCCGAATAGAAGTCGCGTGCGCGGCACGCTTTCTCCAGGTTCACCGTAAGGATCCGGCGATCGCGCAGGAACAGCAGCAGGCGATTGCCGCTACCGGTCTGGACGCCTGCAATCGAAGCGACAGGCAAGCACTTATCCGTCTTACGCTCTTCGTAACGGGCATTGAGTTCGCGCTGAGGAAGCCGCGAAAGAAGCTGGCTGGCATTCTGACCGCGCGCGGGCGAGATTCGCACAGTCACACGGCGTTCGATCCGAACCTGACGCAGCACCTGGCTCTGGCGCAGCGCATTCAACGGGTTGGTCACCGCCGCAGCGGGCGTCGGCGAGGCCGCTTTCTGCGGCGGCTTTGCCGGAATGTCGCGAACCGGCTTTTCGCCGACGACGGCTTGCGAACCCTCCCCCGCGGCCAACGCGACCGGCACGGCAGCACTCTGCCCGAAAAGCGGGAGAATGAACGCCAAGGGCGCCGCAATGGCGTGAAAGCTCGGCATGGTTGCGCGAAAGACCTCCTCGGCAGCAAATTCGCCGTAAGCGCACTTCTGCTTCGGCGGCCGTTGCATCACGACTAGCCAAAGCGATTGAACGGTGGCTTAACCTTGGTCATGTTGGGCGGCGAAACGCCGACACATTCGCGGCAAACTGTGGCATAGTGGCAACAATGACGATCTCC
>JASJDE010000074.1 GCA_030065195.1 Erythrobacter sp.
ACTCAACTCAGGACTGGGCACCTTCATATGCGGTAGGAAACGATGGACGCGACGGAAAGTGCATATTCACGAGTTGTGTGCACGACGCTCTGACATTCACGAATCCTGGAGCGATCGATGAGTTTGTGTCTTATGCAGGAATGGAGAGGCTAGACTTAGTGACAGGAAGAAGTCTGCATGAACATCTCGAAATTGTTGTGCCAAGGGCGGTGGCGGCTGAAGCTCGCGGAAGGTACCAAGAGCCAAGGTTCGAGTTGGGATTCAGACGACCCAATGACATCTACTCGATGCGAAGTTCGGAAACGCAAAGCCCCATAGCGGCTAGTTTTACTGACAACCGACCCTACGAGGTGGAGATTTGGGCAGATGGCACTCGCAAGGTGCCCGAAGAACCTCCGGTGAACTTCGACACAGCTTCGCTTTTGAAGAAAACTAGTTCGGAATGGCGGAACGACATTGTTGAGGAAGCCTTCCGATTCACGCAAAGCGACGATGGGCGCATTCAACACCTCATAGTTGGCTCTGACGGAGCGGTTGATGTCTACGGCGACCGTCTCCAAAGAGAACAGCGACTTGGTCCCTCAGTGTATGGTCCTTCGATTTCGACGTTCGATGCAGATCCGAGCGATGGACTCGCGGCAAGCGAGCGTAGCTCAACTTACATTGTCCGGCTTGGGTCAGGGATCGAGCAACTGGTGATGCCTGTCGTGGTCTATGATTCACTTTATTGCACTCTCACACATTCAAGGTACGCAAAGATAGATGGCAGCCTTCAGAACGACGCTGACGAGGGAGCTACTCTCGGATACGGGCCTCAATTCCTGCGTCCTGAAGATGGAAGGGAATTGCAGGAATCTACTTTAGCGACGTCAGGCCTTGAGTTCGTCCGCGGTCCCGGCGCAATCAATGCCCTTGCAAATGGAGATTTGTCTTCAGCTGACAGATTTCTCATGGCCGCTGCAGTACGGAGAATGAAACACGAAGACCCAATGCTCGGAGTAGTGGCTGCGTATCTATATGATGCGATTGGGGACGTAGATAACGTTCGGCGAATGTGTTGGTTTTACTCTCAAAAAGGCCAGGACATCCCGTTTGATATAGCCATGCTCGCCGATGTGCCTTTTATATACCAAGAAGGAATTTTGATTGCGGAGATTCCTGCAGTCGAACACGCTGCAACCAACGATAGTTTTGCAGAGTTGCCAGATTATGTGACCTGCGCGACCGACGAGGTTTCCTGCGGCATCGCTGGGCGCATGCCGATCCTGCGGGGAGGCTGGAACAGATTGCGTCATTTACGTTTCGAACTGAATGCTGGTTTATTCGAGTTATCTGGCGAATTGACTGCGGCATCACTGACGACGTTTTCGGGTGTCGAAGTCTTACATAAATTGAGGTCGTTGCTGCGCCGCTATTCCTAATGGTGTGCGACAACTAGGAGGCTCGTATGAGAATTGCATTTGTGCACGGCATTAACAATGAGGACAATCCGCCCGAGGCTATTCGTAGCTCTTGGTCGAGCGCGCTCCTAGCCGGCTGGGAGGAAGCGGGCGTACAAGGCGAAATGCCAGAGCTCGTTGTCGCCCATTATGGGAAAGAGCTAGCCGACGCTGTTGAAGGAAAGAACAGTGCAGTTGCGATGGGAGAGCCTGGTTCGAATGCAGGAGAAGCACTTAGTTTACTCGAGGAGTACCGTCGAGAGGCCGGCATTGGTGAGGAAGAATATCGCTCTGCGTTGAAAGAGGAGGGGCTTGAACCAGAGGTCGTTGAGGCAGGATTTCCGCACAATAGCTGGATAATCACAGCAGCCAGGGTCCTTGAGCGCATAATCCCGACCAAGGGCAAATACCTCACAAAATTGGGACTACCTCAAGCGAGCATCTATATCAGCAATGACGGAGTTCGACGCTGGATTGATGGCATAGTTCGCGATCAACTATTCCCCGGTGGGCGGGGGCCTGAAACAATCGTGATTTCACACTCACTTGGGACACTTGTTTCGTACAATGTCCTTGTCGATCCCGACAACCCTCCTGAGGTGGAGGTGCCGCTTTTCGTGACTCTTGGCTCGCCGCTAACTCTTGAGAGTGTTCGGGGTTGTATTCCTGCCCGGTCCTCTTTCCCCCGGCCTCCAATCTCTCGCTGGTTGAACGGTGCTCATAGGGAAGATTTTGTGACGCTTGGGAAGATGCTCGGCGCTCAGCACCTTGGCTTTGACGGCGTCCTGTCGACGGCGGACATCATCAATAAGACGGACGACAAGCATTCAATCGAGGCATATCTTTCGAGTCCGGTGATTGCCTACGAAGTAGCTCGCGAGCTCGGATTTTGATTGGTTATTTCCGTCGCTTAAGCCGAGCAAGCAGCACGCCGTGTCAACGCTGTCGCAAAACTGACCCCACATTTGGCGACCAAGTTTTTTGATGTCGCTGCTTCCAGCATTTGGGCAGAGGGATAGCGGCGCGGAGCGCTACTTGGCGCGCTTTCTATTTTGATTAGTCGATCTTGGCCACGCATTCGCTAGTGGAGCGTGAGCAGCCCCTACGTCCATCACGAACGAGAATGCGAACTGACCGTTTGTGGTTTTCGATTCCAGCTGCCCTTTCCTCAATAGGAACACTTCAGTTCCATCCGTGATCAAATAGCGCCGAGGGCGTTTCTGGACTTCTATCCATAGATCAGCTTCGTTCTTGGCTCTTTGCAGGGCCTGCCCGAGTCGCTTCACCTCAATGCCTCGCGCAAGAAGGTCTGAGATCATCTTCAGAAACAATACGTCACAGAAGGTATAGAGGCGGCGCCGGCCTCTGCCTGGTACGCTGCCACTGGGGATAAGCACACCGATTCTGCCCAAGTAGTTGAGCATATGGACACTTAAGCCACTGAGTTCAGATGCCTTTTTTAGAGGCACTGATGGAAGAATCGTCTCTTTCGCCATATATTGAGTTCTGCTACATAACTATGAATTTTTGATTTGTCAGGCGAGTTATTCTATCGACATTGTTTCTGTTTTGTTCCACAATCCAGAGCGGTCAGGCGTCACATCTCAATGGCGTTGAATTGAGGGATATGGCAGGAGAAGTAATATGCGATTCGATGTAGACCCCTCTCAGGATCTCGGGCTTCAGCACGTTCTAAGGAATGGACTGTCGGTCCTGCGTGGTGAAGAAATCTCAGGAGACCGTCGCGCAAAGATTTTGGATGGATTGCTTGACATTGTCCGTGAAGCAGACCGAGGCTCCGAAGCTATGCAGGCTCAAAGCCTGGCATTCGCACTTGATCACACCCCCGCGTTCGACAGGTTCTCTCTGTTTGTCCAATACCTTGGCGATTCAATCGACGATATTGGCGCTCGCCTAGCTTCGGCAAAAGAAGTTTTGGAGGGGCTAGAAGAAGATGCCGACGTGAGTCCTGAGGCGCGCCAGTCGGTTATTGAACTGTTGTCGCAACTCGTTTCTGCATTAGAGCGGGAGCGAACACTTTCGCCTCTGACAGTTCCTGGAGAGATCGATTACAACTAGATCGGCAATTGAAAGCTCTCGTCAAGCCAGCGCTTTTTTTCTCGCTCGTCTAGCGGCGCAAGTTTCCGAGCAGCGTGATGAGACGTTTCCCGGCCACCACCCCGGTCCACAAAGTTGGCTCAACCTCATCCAAGGGATGATTGATACCGCTGCTGGGTATCTTACCCAGGCTTCAAAGCCCGAGACGGATGACGACGTAGCTTCACAACTGGTCAAAGACGCCAACCAGTTGGGCAATTCTGCATATGAACGACTCCAGGACCTAGAAGGATCCGGCGCAGATCAGATACCGCACCAAGTGGTCGGGCCATTCCAAAGGTGGGTGACTGGCTTAGGAATTGAAAACACGATCTTTTTCCGCGCCGATCATGTCGCAAACTATGAGCTCAGATGGTATCCTCGGGCGATAGTTTCCAATCTAAACTCTCAAAGCCAAAGTCTGCTTGATGCTGAGGGTGCAATCAAGTGGCCATTCTTTCGGCTAACTGTGCCAAGCAGAGCTATGGGGATGCTGCCCCACTTCGCGATAGTCGGCCATGAACTTGGCCACGCAATTCAGGACAAGAACCAGCTAGACCTCGACCAGTTCAACAAAGAAAATATCGAATCTATTGAGAGAACGGAGGCCCGCTTAGGAACAAAATTATCCCAGCAGGTTTTGGTTCTTAGGCAAGGTTCTCTCCGGTCTTGGGTGAACGAAATTTGGTCAGATGCAGTTGGTTACTATCTTGCCGGCCCCGCATTCTTCTTTGCCTTAGGTGCTTTTTTTGAACTCTCTGGCGGCGCACTAGGAATTGGCCGTTGGCATCCGCCATCTGAGCTACGCCGCCGACTCGTAATTGACCGACTAACGGCGGGTGAAAGCAGTTTTTCAAACGTATTCGAAAAAGCAACTGGCAAACCTCTGACGGAGGATATGAACAGCCCACATCTCTCCAAGCTTCCTGATGCAGACACACTCACAAAGTTGCTCGGTACCAAACTCACCCGAGAAATGGCGGCGATTTGCGTTGAGCTCGTACCACTTATCGAGACGTTGGCTGGCGCGATATATTCCGAAGCAGAGAGAGTGCTAACCTCTTCTTGTCCTGAAATGGTGTATACGCCTGAACGGCTAAGAGCAGACCTCGAACATTTTCTCGATCCGCTTTGCCATCTTATCCCGCCGATTGAGAGTCGAACCAATCATGTAACAGAACCAGCGTCGTTGGCAGGTATTCTAAATGTCGGCTGGGCCGCCCTGATCGCAAAACTCGATGAGATTCCAGCTTCCGAATCAGCGGTAGGTGAAGATGAAGCCGCTGCAAAAATGGAGAAGCTGCAAGAACTTCTACTCAAGGCGGTTGAACTCTCCGAAGCCAAACAAATCTGGGATGAGACTTAGTGCCAGCACTATCTACCGATGCAATTCTTCGGCGTTTGGAAGACGACAACTTCGAGCGTCGGTTGACCATCAGCCCTCTTCTTGATGAAACGGTCCAGGCGAAGCCTGGCCAGGCTGCGATTGACGTTCGACTTGGATTTGATTTTTGCGTGGTGACAGCTTCCCGTTTCGGAGCGGTGGGCGATCTAGGGGAATCTCATGAGCCTTCCTTTGACCAACTCTACAGGCGAAGTTTCATCCCGCTTGGCAGCAGCATAACAATTCACCCTCACCAGTTCTTGCTTGCACAGACGTTGGAATACCTAAGGCTGCCCCCGGATTTGATGGCTTATGTTGTCGGCAGGTCTACTTGGGGGCGACTGGGGCTAATCGTGGCCACCGCTATTGGGGTTCACCCCAACTTTGCAGGTAGCCTGACTTTGGAGCTCCGAAATCTCGGCGAGACACCACTAAGGCTCTATCCTGGCCAAACCATTGCTCAGTTGTTCTTTCATAATGTCGTGGATTCTGGGGGAGTTGCTTCGACATGCGAGGCGGAGAGGGCCCAGTATGCAGGGACCATTGATATGGTCCCACGGAAGCTTTCGGACTCGCAAACCCGAGAAAAAATTTTGGCAATTCAGCAGGCAAACGCGCAAGACTAAGTCGGCAGGGCCCAGCCTCCCGAGCTCTCAGCAACAGGCGCAAAAATCACCACGTTTTCCGTACTCATTCCATACAAACGGAAACCTAGATCGATAAGTCATTGAAATATTGGCGCACCCGACAGGATTCGAACCTGTGACCTCTGCCTTCGGAGGGCAGCGCTCTATCCAGCTGAGCTACGGGTGCCTTTGGACATCAAGACGTCGGGCGCGGCGCTTAGCAAGCCTCGCTTCGTTCCGCCAGCCCCAACTCTGTGCATTTGGCGGCCCCGCACGACGACAATCCCCCGACTTAACCAATCGGCAAGGAGGCGCACCTATTCCTTCTCGTCATGTCAGCCTATTGCCCCGAAGAAGCGAATGCCATGCGGACCGCGACTCAGAGTGCGAACCGCTCGGTCGAGGACCTGCGAGAACGCTGGATCGCGCTGCACGCAAGCGCGGCGCAATTGGCAAGGCTCGCCGGAATTGCTCCCGAACCGTTCGAAGACGATCTTGCGACATTCCCGGATCGCTACCAGGAGGCGCTTGAATGGCAGCGTGAGCTCGTGTGGCGATCGATCGACGATATCGACGCGATAATGCAGCCGGGCGTGACTGCCTTGCGCACGATCACAAGCCGCGGCCGGGATGCCTCGGCACCGGCCCTGACTCTTTGGCGCGAATTCTTCTCCGCACGCAATGCGGTCCGCGATCAGGTTGTTGCCGCATCGGAAGCGGAAGCCGCCGAAGCGGCCTAGCCCCTTCGGGAGCAGAATCTCGCTTGACTGTGTTCGCACTATGTTCCAGCTTCGGAGCATGACGGACGCCGCTGCACCCGCCCTCGATTCGCCCATCCCCGGGGCGACGGACGTCGCGCGGGGGATCATGCGCCTGTTCGCCCGCAACGACATCTGGTGCATCCCGGAAATGCCGCTCAAGAATGGGCGCAGGGCCGACCTGATGGGGGTCGACGCCAAGGGGCTGATCGTGATCGTCGAGATCAAGGTCGCGCGCGGCGACCTGCTCGGCGACAGCAAATGGCCCGACTATCTCGATTTCTGCGACCGGTTCTTCTGGGGCGTGCCTCCGGGCCTCGACCGCAGTCCGCTCGAAACCGAAGCCTACCAGCCAAGCGATTGCGGTGTCATTGTCGCCGATGGCTACGATGCGGAAATCCTGCGGCAGGCCCCCTTGGTTTCGCTTGCACCGGCAAGACGCAAAGCACAGGTCGAACGCCTGGCCCGCGCAGCCATGCGGCGTCACACCGCTTTGCTCGATCCCCATTGCGCGGATATCGGAAGGTAGCCATACACGCCGGGTGCTGAGCCCCGACACGCCCGTTCTGCTTGCGTTGCTGATCGTCAGCCTCGCGACCTCGGCCATGGTGGCCCTGCGCTATTTCCTTTCGAGCGGATTCTTCGCCTGGGCGACGCGGCGCCTGCGGCCGGGCCTTTATGATGGGCTCGACACGCAAATCGGACGTGAAATCCGCTGGTCGCTCATCGCGACGCTGATTTACGGCACTCCGGCGGGAATCGTGTTCTGGGGTTGGCGACACCACGATTGGACGCTGATGTATCTCGACTTGGCCGCCTATCCGCTATGGTACCTGCCGCTATCGGCGCTGATCTACCTGTTCGTGCAGGACACCTGGTTCTACTGGACCCACCGCGCGATGCACCACAAGGCGCTGTTCGCGCCGATGCACGCAGTGCATCACCAGAGCCGCCCCCCGACGGCGTGGACCGCCATGAGCTTCCACCCGCTGGAATCGCTGATAGGGGCGATCCTGATCCCGGCATTGGTGTTTGTCGTGCCGATCCATCTTGGTATGGTTGGCGTGGTTCTGGCGATCGCCACGATCATGGGGGTCACCAATCACATGGGCTGGGAGATCTTCCCGCGCTGGCTCGTTCATTCGCCATTGGGAAACTGGCTGATAACCGCCAGCCATCACGAGCGGCATCACGAGGAGTATCGATGCAATTTCGGGCTGTATTTTCGCTTTTGGGATCGCGTCTGCGGAACCGACCGCGGCTTTTCCCGACGAATTGTCGAGCGGGCGGGGCACGCGGCGTGAGAGCCGCGACGCTGCTTGCGGCCGGCGCCTTGGCGGGTGCCGCCGCTCCCGCTGCCGCCAATGAGGTGGAAATCACGGTCACCAACCTGCGCTCGACCGAAGGGGTCGTGCGTGCCTGCATGACTACGAACAAGGACGTGTTCCCGCGCTGCCGCAAGGATCCGGCGTCCCACCGCACTGTCGTGCCGGCCGGCAAGACTGTCACGATCCGCTTCACCGGCGTCAAACCGGGCGACTACGCGATCGCGCTGCTCCATGACGAGAACGACAACGGCAAGGCCGACAGGACCCTGGGGATGATCCCGCGCGAAGGGTATGGGTTTTCGCGCGATGCCAAGGTCCGCATGGGGCCGCCGAAATTCCGCGATGCCGTATTCACGCACGGGGCGGAGAAGCAAAAGCTCACGATCAAGATGCGCTATTTCTGACGTCACCGCGTCGAGATCGAAGATCGAGTGACGTCAGATTGCAACTCCTGTTGTCGGAATGACGCCGTGAACAGCCACCGGTCCAACTTTCCGGCGCGACTTAACAATATGTTTACCACGTAAGGCCAGAACCGCCCTGATAACCGGTCAAAAAGGGGCATTACTGGCCATGGACACGCTGCGGGGCGCATTTGACACCAGTGACGGGGCTGACGACAGCCGCGATTGGGACGCCCATGATGAAGAGGCTGTGCGCCAGCTTCCGCCCGAGGCGATCGGCCAGGACGAGCGCCGGATGCAGGTGCGGGCCTACAATCACTGGGCCAGCCTGCTCGGGGATCGCAGCTATCCCTCCATCGAAGATCTCGAACCGCACAACCTCGCCGACTTCGGTCCAAACTCGGTCCTGCTCGATTTCTCGGCGGGAATCGACGATCCGGTGGTGCAGTATCTGGGCGAAAAACTGGGCGACGAATGCGGTGCCGAAGGGCCGATCTCGCGCCTGTCCGACGTGCCGCCGCGCTCGCTTCTGAGTCGCATCACCGATCACTACATGCAGATTCTGGCCAATCAGGCGCCAATCGGGTTCGAAGCCGAATTCGTAAACCAACGCGGTTCGTCGATCCTCTATCGCGGGATCCTGCTGCCCTATTCCAGCGACGATGACACGATCGACTTCATCTACGGGGTCATCAACTGGAAGGAAATGGCCGACCAGGTGACGGCCGACGAGCTGCTGCTCGAAATCGACCAGGCGCTCGAGGCCGAAGGGCCGGTCGAAGACGAAGACGAGCCGCACAAGCATCATGCCGATCCGGTCACCGACTGGGCGGATTCCCCGCTTGCCGATCTCGAATCGTCAGAAGAAGATTCTCTCGAAGCCGTGTCGCATGACGAAGATGCGACCGGGGATTTCGACGACAACATCGCGCCGTTCGTCGATGGTCTGGATGACGATAGCGAAGAGGATGGGCTGCCGATGCCCGATTTCGGCCAGTACAGTCTCGACGATCCCGAAGAGGACGAAGACGAGGACAGCGATGCGCCGGGATACAGCTTCGCATCGCTCACGGATTATATCGAGGCCCCGACCAAAAAGGCCTTGGACCTCGGCAGCGGCGCCTTCGACGCGGCGGATTTCGAGGGCGGCGTCGACGATGTCGTCGCGGCAGACGAAAGTCCGGCTGACGATAATCCGGTCGACTTCATTGCCGACGACGTTCCGATGGCAGCCGATGAGCTCTCCGAGGATGCCGGTCTCTACGATTGCCTTGCCTCTGCGCGGGAGCTAGCGCAGACCGCGCGCGCTTCGGAAGATCGCAGCCGCCAGGCGCTCTACGCAGCGGTGGGGCGCGCCTACGACTTCTCGCTAGCTGCGAAAGCGGAGCCGCAAGAATACAACGAACTGATCGAGGAAAGCGGGCTCACCGTTCAGGATCGCGCACCGATGACTCCGGTCGTGAAGCTCGTCTTCGGCAGCGATTACGACAAGACCCGTCTCACCGAGTACGCCGCTGTCCTGAGCCACGCGCATCGACTTGAGCTCGATCGCGGAACGCTCGCGGATTTCCTCGCCAATGCCGAAGGTGGCCTTAAGGGCGTGGTGAATGCCGAACGCCGCCTGCGTCGCGAAGAAAGCGGCAAGGTGGTCGAGCCGGAGAACGCCATCCGCCATGCGCTGGCGAAGAAGCTGCGCGAACTCGAGGCTCTCACCGTCGAAGCGCTGGCGAACGAGGGTCCCGAATTCAGCTTGGTGATGATCCGCCGCGACGGCTCCGGTTCGGTCGATATTCTGGGCGAAGTGCCCGAAGATATCGCGCTGGTCGAGCGCGCCGCCCGCAAGCTGGTCGGCTGACCCAACGCAAGCCCTTCCTTCGGAACAGGCGCTTGGCCTGACCGATCAACCTCGCTAATCGGCGCGCCATGCCATTCGGTCGTGCCCCCCTGCGCGTTCAACCCTTCTTCGGATTCCGCGGCGAAGACCGCCTTTTCCTGATGGTTCGCGCGCTTTTGTCGCATGAACCGGAGTTCGAAAGCCGCAGCTTCATCGGCGACCTGAGGACGATGCTGGGAGAATACCTGTCTCGGGAAGTCCCGGGCATGGCGATCGAGCTCGAATATGCGGAGTGCGGCGGCGAAACGCTGAAGCACACCCTTACAACCGACGAAGAGGGCTATGCGCGGTTCGAGATTCCCTTGCCTTCGCGGCGAACATTGCCGCGCCAAACGCATTGGGAAAGCGCGACCCTGCGCTGGGGAGCCGCTACCGGAGAGCGCGACGGCGGCGCGGTGACCGCCCACATCCTCGCGCCGGGCGCCGAGGCAGGCCTCGGCATCATTTCGGACATCGACGATACGATCATGGAAACCGGGATAACCGGCAATCTGCGGGCGATCGCGCGCAACTGGAAGCGCGTGATGGTGCAAATGCCGAGCGAACGGCTGATCGTACCCGGCTCGCAGGAGTTCCTCCGGGCATTGAGCGGTACGGCCTCGACCGCCGAACCGCCGGGACCGCAGTCGCGCGAGCGCCCGGTCTTCTATGTGTCGTCCAGTCCCTGGAACCTCTTTTCCTACCTCGTCACTTTCAAACGCCAGCGCGACTTGCCGCTCGGGCCGATCATGCTGCGCGACTGGGGGTTCAACCGCCGAACCCTGGGATCGCAAGGTCACGGGTTCCACAAACTCGAGGCGGTTGAGCGGATTCTCGACCACTATCCCGGATTGCGGTTCGTCCTCGTCGGCGACGATACGCAGCGTGACATCATGGCTTTCTCCGAAGTGGTAGCCAATCGTCCCGATCGTGTTGCCGCCGTGTTTATCCGCGCCGTTTCCGCGCGGCCGCCAAGCGAAGCGGCCCGCTCGGCCCGCTCGATCATCGAACAGGCCGGCATACCCTTCTGGTCGGGCGCAAGCTTCGAAGAAGCACTGGAATTTCTGACGAAATTCGATATCGATGAGGGCGGTTTGGGGTTTGGCCGGTTACAGCAGAAGGGTCGAACTGAACGATGCGGAAAATCTGGTGGGGACTAGGGGCAATCGCCGTCTTGGCCGTCGCGGGAGCGCTGACGTTGCAGTTTGCGATTTCGCACAATGGCCCTGCGGTTCTGACGGCCGTGGACCAACTCGCCGGAGGTTCGAGCGGCGCGGTAGTGCGGGCGAACGTCGCGACCGGCGAACACCCCGAGCAAAAGGTGGTCGTCTGGGGTCCCGAGCAGCGCGATCCGTCGGCCGAACCGCTCCCTGTGCTGCTGTTCTTCCATGGCGGAGGCTGGCATTCGGGTGACCCTGTCGATTATGGATTTATTGGCCGCTCCTTTGTACCAGAAGGGTTCATCGTCGCGCTGGCCGGCTACCGTCTCTATCCCGATGCGGTTTACCCCTCGATGCTCGAAGACACGGCCCGCGCGATCGCCTGGACGCGCGAGGAGATCGCGCAATATGGGGGCGATCCCGATCGCATAACTGTCGCCGGCCATTCGGCCGGCGCCTACAATGTCGTGCAAACCGCGCTCGAACGGCAATGGCTCGGACGCCATGGCCTTTCACCCGATCACATTGCGGGCGTGGTCGGTCTGTCGGGACCCTACGATTTCTACCCTTTCAACCGGGAACCGTCGAAAAACTCCTTCGGTCAGGCGCAGGACCCCGAAGCCACACAACCGGTCAACCATATTCGCGCCGATGCGCCGCCGATGCTGCTGATCCACGGCGAAGAGGATGAGATCGTCACGCCCCGTCACACCCGCGAACTGGCAAAGCGCCTAGAGGATGTGGGCGGCCGCATCACGAAATACGTCTATGCGGAAATGGCGCACAACGATCCGATCATATCGCTTGCGGCCCCCTGGCGATCGAGCAGCGATATCGACGATATCATCACCGATTTCGCCCGTTCGGCGCGGATCGGGGCAGAAACTTCAGTTCCGGTTCAGGGCGAAACGCGTTAATCCCGCGCCCATGCCCACGAATCCTCTCTTCGGCGCGGCGCATCGGCGCGTGCCTGCGTTCGGCGCATACCTGCTTGCCTTCATCGCAAGCCTTGCGTTCGCGTTCCAGCCGGTGGCGGCGCAATCGATCCTGCGAGATGCCGAGACCGAAGCGCTGCTGAAGGACATGGCGGCCCCGCTGATCGAAGCGTCGGAACTGGAGCCGGGGAATGTCGAGATCGTGCTGGTCAACGACACCTCGATCAATGCCTTCGTCGCCGGCGGACAGATCGTGTACATCCATGCCGGGCTGATAAATGCGGCAGAAACCGCCAACGAAGTCCAGGGCGTGATCGCGCACGAATTGGGGCATATCACCGCAGGTCACGTCGTGCGCTTTGAAGAGCGGACCCGCACCGCCCAGGGGATCACAATTCTTTCGTTGATCCTCGGCGTGGGTGCGGCGCTGGCAGGCGCGGGCGATGCGGCTCTCGGCGCGCTGATGGCAGGACAACAGGCGGCGTTGGGCAGCTTCCTCGCCTTCAATCGGAATCAGGAGGCAGCCACCGACCTCGCCGGCGCGCGCTACCTTTCGGGCGCGGGTATCTCCGGACGCGGCTCGATAAAGTTTTTCGAACGGCTCCGTAGCCTCGAAATCCGCCGTGGCTTCAGCCAGGCTGACGAAGCCGCCTATGGCCGTACCCACCCACTTTCGGGCGATCGCATCGCAACCCTGCGCGAAGTCTATGAAAAAGATCCGGCCTGGGACGCACCCGACGATCCCGACTTGCAGGCGCGCTTCATGCGCGTGCGGGCAAAGCTCTACGGCTATCTCGCCGAACCGCAGCGGACGCTCAATCTCTATCCCGAAAGCGACACCAGCGAACCGGCGCGCTACGCCCGTGCCTATGCGTTCCACAAGGACGCGCAGATGGAAAAGGCGATCGCAGAGACCGATGCGCTGCTCGCGACCGATCCGGACAATCCCTATTTTCTGGAGCTGAAGGGCCAGGTCCTGCTCGAATCCGGCAAGCCGCACGAAGCCCTCCCCCACCTTCGCCGCGCGACCGAGTTGACGCTCAACCAGCCGTTGATTGCCTCGATGTTCGGGCATGCGCTCATCGCCACAGAGGATGACGCGAATTTTGCCGAAGCCGAGCGAGTTCTGCGAGCTGCGGTCGCGCGGGATCGCTTCAATCCCTTCGCCTGGTACCAGCTCGGAGTGGTCTACGCCGAACGCGGCGACATGCCGCGTGCGCGGTTGGCCAGTGCCGAGCAACAGGTGATGGCGCGACGCTATCCCGAAGCGCTGAGAAGCGCCCAGGCCGCCGAAGCCGGCCTGCCCCGCGGGACGCCCGACTGGATCCGTGCCCAGGACATTGCACTGCAAGCCCGGGCCGAGCTGGAACGGTTGCGCGACAGGCGCTAGGCTATCTCAACGCACTTACCCGGGTTCGATCTCATGAATTCATCGATTCTCAAGACCCTCTCGACTGCGCTGATGGCCCTGATCTTCGGCTTTCTCGGCGCCGCAGTCTGGTCCTATTCGGGCCTGGCCGACAATCGCACGCGCGACTTCCTGCTCGACAATCCCGACATGCTGCCGCAGATGGCGCAGGCTTACCAGGAACAGGAAGCCGCAAAGCGGTTGGCAAACCTCGGCGACGAGGTCTTCAACCCCTTCCCCGGTGCCGTTTTGGGCAATCCGGAAGGGAGCAAGGTCCTGGTCGAATTCACCGACTACAACTGCCCCTATTGCGAAGCGAGCCTTGGCGATATTCAGCGCCTGGTTGCGGAGGACCCCGAACTCAAGGTCGTGATCCGCGAATGGCCGATCTTCGAAGGTAGCGACCTGGCGGCTCGCATGGCGCTCGCGGCAGCGATGCAGGGTAAATACGAAGCGTTTCACGACGCCATGTTCGAACTGGGACCGGCTTCGACGGAATCGGTCGAAGCTGCCGCAACCCGCGCCGGGCTCAATATCGAACAAGCACGCGAGGATGCGATGTCCGACGCTGTGACGATCGAACTTGCGCGTAATCTCACCTTTGCACAGTCGCTTGGGTTTGGGGGGACGCCCGCCTGGGTAACGGGCGACAAGGCAGTCGAAGGGGCGCTCGGCTATGACGGGCTGAAGGAAGCGCTGGAAGAAGCCGGCCCGCACTCAAGCAGCTGATGCTTCGCCTGGCTGCCATCGCTTTCGCGGCACTCGCAGGTGCCGCTGCGCCAACCGCCGCCGGCCGCACTCCCGACACCGTCGACCTGATTGCCGAACGCAAGGCGATCGAGCACTTTCAATCGCTCGACCAGAAGCTCCAGGATGTCGGGTGGAAGCTCGCGCATGGCAACGCTGCGTTTTGCGCACGGACGCTCCCGTCGGTCGGTCTCCAGCTGCAGGATCTGGCGAGCTACGGTGGGCCCGACATCGCGCGAGCGGCACTTGAAATGAAAGGTGATTTCGCGGTGCAGACGGCCGCGCGTGGATCGCCTGCCGCCGGATCCGGCGCTTTCGTTCGGAATCGCGAGATAGTCGAACTCGACGAGATCGATCCGAATGGCTGGGACGCGGAAGAAAAACGCCATTGGCAGCGCCTGACCCGCGTGCACGACTGGATCGACGCCGCTTTGGTCCGGAAGGGCAGCGTCGCAATCGGCTTCGTCGACGGCGAAAAGGCGCTGCTCGAACCGGTCACGATATGCGCCACGCGTTTCGAGCTCGCCGGCGAAGGCAAACGTGCGGTGGCCGACGGCAAGCGCGTGGTCCTTGGCATGAATTTCCCGGGCTTCTCCTATGACGAGGAGATCTTTGCCGGGGCGGTCGCCCATGAACTGGCGCACAACCTGTTGAGCCATCGGGCCTGGCTCGAAACCAATGGCGAGAAGCGCCGCAATGTCCGTCTGGTCGAGCGCGAAGCCGACCGGCTGATGCCATGGCTGATGGCCAATGCCGGATACGATCCGCAGGCCGCATATCGCTTCATGACCACTTGGGGGCCGAAACACGATGGCGGACTGTTCCGCGCCCGCACGCACGATGGCTGGGATGAGCGCGCCGAATTCATCGCGGGAGAAATCCCGCTGATCGAAGAGCTGATCGAACGCCACGGCTTCGCCGACTGGTCGGTGCATTTCACCCGCGAAATCGATCCGAATGCAGGCAAGAAGGTAGCACGCGGCGACTAACCGGTGCGCAGAGAAGCACGGCCAAAGGTGCGCGGCGAGCGCCCATTCTGCGGGAAAGACCCTGCTAACGGCGAGAAAATCGGTTACATGTCGAAAATATGGCAATGATACCAAAACAGCCTGCGCCGTTCTTCGAGAGCAAGAACCGGGCGTTCTGGTACCTTCAGCTCGCAGGCTGGGGTGGGGCATTCCTGCTGCGCGCCCTGTCGGCCCTGGCCAACGGTTTGCCGCTGGATCTGCTAGCGGTGATTCTCGTCAACACGCTCACCGGCTTTTCGATCACGCTGATCCTCTCGGTGGTCTATCGCCAGCTGATAAACCGCAAGGCCTATGTGACCTGGGGCGGGACGGCGCTGGTCCTGATTGGAGCGGTCGTCTTCCACGCCTTCATCGACGCCTGGGTGCAGGGAATCTACTACGGCGGCAGCCGCGAGACGACCTTCGCCCAGCGCTTTATCGGGATCACCTATATCCCGCTGACGCTGCTCGGCGCATGGAGCGCGTTGTACTTTGCGATCAACTACTTCCTGACAGTCGAACAGCAGGCCGACCGGCTCGAACGGCTCGAAGCGCAAGCCACCGCAGCGCAGCTGGCCATGCTTCGCTACCAGCTCAATCCGCATTTCCTGTTCAACAC
>JASJDE010000075.1 GCA_030065195.1 Erythrobacter sp.
CGGACGACAGCCTGATCAGCGTGCTGGTCAACACCGTGATCGAGGAATGGGGCCGCCCGCTGACCGACAATGAGCTGCACGCCGAGATGATGGCGGACACCTTCGTCGGTGGCAGCGAGACCACCACCAATGCGCTCGCGGCAGGCATGAAACTGCTGATCGAGAACAAGGATGTGTGGCGGCAGCTCAAATCCGAGCCCCACAAATACATGAAAACCTTCGTCGAAGAGGTAGTGCGGCTCGAAAGCCCGGTGCAATCGCTGATGAGGTTCGTGCGCGAAGACACCGAGCTTGCAGGCGTGACGATCCCGGCGGGCGCAATGATCAATGTCCGCTTTGCCGCCGCCAACCGCGACGAGCGCGCGTTCGAATGCCCCGAAAAGCTCGACCTCGACCGTCCCAAGGCCGGCAGCCATATGGGTTTCGGCTCAGGGACGCATCACTGTCTCGGTGCACCGCTCGCGCGGCGTGAGTTGATCTGGGGCTTCACCGCGGTCGTCGATCGGTTCGAAGACATGTGGTTCGCCGAAGGTAAGAACGACTTCGAATACCACCCGCATTTCCTGCTGCGCAGCCTCAAGGAACTGCACATCGAATTCGAACCGAAGAGGCGATAACCGACCGGTTCGCTATGCGACCAATTCGTCTTCCCTGAGCCACGCCAGGGCCTCGTCGCGCTCATCCGCATCGAAAGTGCGCATCTCAGGCTTTGTCAGCGTGTCCATCGTACTGATGTAGCCTTCCAGCCATTTGGGCGCGCCGACGAATGCGTAGCGATCGAGGTGCTTGGCCGCTTCGAGCTTCATCCTGAAAAGTTCGCGGTCGGCCAGCAGCGCGAGCTCGAATCCGGCGAAATCCTTGATCACCGCCATCAGCTTGCGCGGTTCGCGATCGTCGAGGAATTTCTGCAGGATCTCCTTGCCGACAGCCATGTCGCGTTTGCGGATCTTGCCATCGATTTCGTAGATCGCGATGCCCGGATCTTCGCTCTGCAGCATGCGCACCGAGGGACCTTCGGTTTCGTCGACCTCACCCTTCGCCCACGCCAGCGCGCGCTCGCGCTCCTCCGGGTCGAACACTTCCATGTTGAAGTCGAACATCGACAGCACTGCGTCTTCGAACTTGGCGATTGCGGTAATCCAGCTTGGCTTGGCGACGAAGGCTATGCGGTCGAACTTGCGGAAATGACCGAGCATTTCCGGAGATCGCTTGAGATCGCGCCAAGCGGCTTTCGCCTCCATGTCGAACTCATCGAGCAGTTCGGCGTAGCAGCTGACCTTGTCGTACTTTTTCAGCGCTTCGACCATCTCGTCATAGATGGCATCGACATCCTCGACGGTGATGGTGCCGCTGAATTGATAGGCAAAGACATGGGGCGGGGTTTCAAGTTTCGTAAACATGTTCTGGCTCCAGCTCAGGGGGACGGTCCAACGGGGGGATCGCAATCTCCCGAGTCTTAGAGGGGAGCCGGCAAAATGCATTGACCGCGATCAATTTCGGCGCGGTGGTCGCAAGCTGTCAGGCGTTTGCGCGCGCGGCGGTGCGCCCGGCTATGTAGCCGAAGGTGAGAGCCGGGCCGAGCGTCCCGCCGGCGCCCGCATAGATGCCGCCGGTCGGACACGCGATCGCATTGCCTGCGCCATAAAGACCGGCAATCGGCTCGCCATCGTGCCCGAGTATCCGTGCCTGCCCATCGGTGCGTGGACCGCCATTGGTGCCGAGCAGCCCCATGCGGATCTCGACCGCGTAGAACGGTGCACGGGCGAGCGGGCCGAGCGTGACGGCGGTGCCTTCCCTGCTGCGGTCGCCGTAAAAGTGGTCGTAGCTCGATGTACCCCTTTCGAAGTCCGGATCGTAACCCTCCTCGGCATGCGCGTTGAATCGCGCGACTGTTGCGGCCAGCGCGCCCGGTGGGACACCGATCGCCTTGGCCAGTTCGACCAGCGATTCTCCGCGTGTCACCCAATCGGGCATCGGCTGCCCCGGCAGGCGCGGGCCGATGGGATAGCGCTCGACATAGTCGTGATCGAACACCAGCCACGCGGGCAGGTTCGGGTAGTCGTAGGTCTGCGGGTCGAACTGATGGAACGCGCCTGCGAGCGCGGAGTAGTTCGCAGCCTCGTTGCAAAAGCGCTCGCCCTTGCGATTGACCATCAGCGAATGCGGTACAGTGCGCTCGATCAGGACTGGCGCTGCTCTCTGTTCCCCGCCCGGCCACGGATTGTCGGGAATCACCAGCGTCGGCGCCCACCACGCCTGCGTCATGTTGCCGAGCTTTGCGCCGCTCGCCATCGCCAGCGCCAGTCCATCGCCCTTGGCCGTGGGCGGGCTGGCAGGCGCATCCATCGGTCCGCGCAGATAGGTCTGGCGCTTGTCCTCGTCCCACTCAAACCCGCCGGTGGTGAGGATGACGCCCGAGCGCGCGCGCAGCGAGAACCCTTTGCCCTCGTGCATGCCTTCGATGCCAGCGATGCGGTCACCTTCCCTTATCAGCCGTTTGGTCTCGACATTGAGGATCGGTTCGATCCCGCGATCGAGGCACGCCTTGAGCAGCCGCCCGACCATGGCCTGCCCGAAGCCGCGTTCGTTGTTGACCGTGCGCCGCTGCAGCTCTTCGGGAGGCACCACGCCCGAGCCTCCGCCTAGCTGTGTCTCGCGCAACATCATCGGCTTGGGTTCTTCGATTGCCGTGATCCGCTCGGCCCACTCGCCCAGCTCGCCCAGTGCAAACAAGTCATGGTCGAGCGCGCGGCCGCCTTCGGGTTTCGCGCCGGGCCGGTCGAGATAGTAATCCGGATAGCCTTCGAGCAGTGCGACCTTGAGCGCGCCCGCACTTTCCAGGAAGGCCAACGCCTCAGGCCCCCGATCGACGAAGGCCACCAGCGTTTCGTCGACCAGATCGCCGTGGTCGAGCGCGCGGAAATAGTCCAACGCTTCCTCGCGACTGTCAGCCATCCCCGCCGCGCGTTGTCGCGGATTGTCGGGCACCCAGATCACCCCGCCCGAGATCGCTCCGGTCCCGCCGATGCGATCAAACCGCTCGACGATCGCGACTTTCGCACCCGCTTCATGCGCGGCAAGCGCGGCAGTCATTCCGGCGGGGCCGCAGCCGAGAATGATCACGTCCACTTTGCTCATGGCGGCATCAAGCCGTTCGCCACCCGCGGCGACAATTGCTCATTTTGGCAAGGTGCGCGCTCCAACGCGCGGCGCTAGGCAAGTGAGCAAAGGAGAGGCTGTCATGAAACTCGAAGGCAAAGTCGCGGCAATTACCGGGGGAACCGCAGGACTGGGGCGCGGGATTGCCGAGGCATTCCTTGCGGAAGGTGCCAAGGTCGCCCTGTTTGCCCGCAATCCCGAAAAGGGCGCACGCGTGATCGAGGAGATGCGGGTCAATCGCACCGGGCCGGACCGCGCGATCTTCGTCGCCGGCGACGTCATGAATCAGGCAGACGTCGAGGGATTCATCGATGCAACGATCGAGGAATTCGGGACGCTCGACATCCTCGTCAACAATGCCGGCGGTGCCGGGGATCTCCAGCCGATGGTCGACCTGTCGGATGAAGCCTTCGACGAAGCCATGAAGTGGAACGTCTATTCGACGTTCTGGGCGACGCGACGCGCGCTGCCGCCAATGCTGGAAAAGGGCGACGGGCGCGTGATCAATATGTCTTCGATGGAAGGCAAGCACGGCAAGCCGGTATTCACCGCCTACACCGCCGCCAAGCACGCGGTGAACGGAATCACCAAGAGCCTGTCCCGCGAAGTCGGTGAAGCGGGCGTCACCGTCAACTCGATCTGCCCCGGTCTCGTGGTCACGGACATCATCAAGAACAACGGCCCTGCGACTGCGAAGGCGATGGGGATGGAGTTCGACGAGATGATTACGATGTTCGCGCAGGAAGCGGCGATCAAGCGGCCCAACACTGTCGAGGAGATCGCCGCGGTCGCCTTGTTGCTCGCCAGCAAGGAAGGTGCCGGGATCACGGGAGCCATGATCAGCGTCGACGGCGGGACAGCGCAGTATTGAGCGACCTTGAATGAAACGCGGTTCCGGCTAGGCTTGCTGCATGCTACAGCACTTGGACTGGACCATGGTCGCCTGGACAGCGGCGGTGTTCGTTTCGGGATATTTTCTCGGATCGCGTCGCGCGCGTACATCTGATCACGCATCGAATTTCGACGCGACGACGATTTCGCCTGTTGCACGCTCCCGGATCGATCAGGCTCTCGCCAAGGACGCGAAGATCGAAGCGATCCGGATCCTGCGAGCCGACACAGGATTGGGCCTGAAAGATGCCAAACAGGTCATCGATCGCTGGGACGCATCCGGCAAGCCCGGGGGAGCTTAGCCCTCCTGCATCTTCGCCATCGCTGCGCCGACTGCCGCTTCGATGTCCGTGGCTTGTGGATTGCCGCGGATCGTCACTCCGCCATTGGGTTGGATGTTCTGCCCTGTAATGAAGGCATGATCGGTGCTCAGCCACAGGCAAGCGTGCGCGACGTCGTCCGAAGTGTTGAGCCGCCCGAGTGGATAGCGCGGCAGGAATGCATCGACGAGGCCGGGGGTGGCAAACGCGCCTTCGGTCATCGGGCTTTCGGTGAATGCCGGAGAGACACTGTTGGCGCGGATTCCCAGATGGCCGAAATCGTTGGCAACACACTCGATCATCGCTTCGCCCGCACGCTTGGTGCCGATATAGGCGGCGTGGTTGTTGATCAGCGCCTTGGTCGTGGCCGAAGACAGCGAGATGATCGAACCGCCGGTCGGTTGCTGCTCGCTCATCACCTTGACGAAAGCCTGCAGGAAGTGGTGCACGCCCTTGAACTGCAACGCGCAAATCTGGTCGAGCTGTTCCTCGGTTGTTTCCAGCAGATTGGACAACAGTCCCCAGCCGGTGGTGTTGATGGCCGCACCGACGCGGCCGAATTCGGACTTCGCCTTGTCGGCAAGCGCATGGACCTGCGCATGGCTGGTGATGTCGCAAAGCGCGTAGGCGCCGCCGATTTCCTCGGCAAGTTCGGCCAGCACGTCCTCATGCCGCCCCGCCACCATCACCCTTGCGCCTTCGTCGGCGAACAGCCTGGCGATCACCTGTCCGATATTGCCCTTGCTCGCCGCACCCAGAACAACGGCGCTCTTGCCTTCGAGTTGGCCCATCATCTCTCTCCTGTGTTGGAAAGGACCTATCACGCCAAGCCTCGTCCCCACCCTTCCCAAAAGTGTCCATTGTTCCCAGCTTCTCAGGGTTCGATAGCCGCACGATACGAAGGAGAGAGGCAATGTTCAGAGGACCGATCGAGGACCGCGTTGCAATCCGCGAACTCAACGGCACCTATGCCGATGGCGTGGTGCGATTCGATGCCGCGACCTGGGGCTCGGTGTGGGCCGAGGATGCGCATTGGGACCTGATGGGGAACACCGTCGACGGCAAGGAGGCCATTGTCGGCTTCTGGCAGCAAGCCATGAGCGGGCTCGATGCCGTGAGCTTCATCAACGTTCCGTGCATGATCGAAGTTACCGGCGAAACCGCGACTGCGCGCGTCCAGACGCAGGAAATCCTCAAGATGAAGGATGGCACCACCCGTCACGTCGGCGGGCTCTACGAAGATGAACTCGCGCGTGTCGACGGCGACTGGCGCTTCACTAAACGCATTTTCAAGATCGTCGCCGAATACGGCGCATAAGAGGGTAGACCGATGGCAAAGATCGTTATTTCCGCGCAGATCGACCTCGACCCGGCGCAGCGCGAGGAAGCACTGAGGAGCGCAAAGCCGCATATCGACGCGGCGCTCGCGCAGGATGGGTGCATTCACTACGACTGGAGTGCAGACGGCAACGACCCGGCGCGCGTCAATGTGTTCGAGGAGTGGGAAAGTGAGGAAGCACTCGCCCACCACTTCGCCAATGCGGCTTATGCCGGGATGCGCGACCATATCGGCCAGTTCGGGCTGACCGGCGCGGCGAGCAAGAAGTACCGCGTCGATGCCGAAGGCCCGGTCTACAACGCCGAGGGCGTGGCCACTGAGGCATTTGATTAAGCTCCTCGGCGCAATCCTCGCCGGTGGGCAGGCGCGCCGCTTCGGCAGCGACAAGGCGTATGCGCTCCACAATGGCCGGCGACTGATCGATCACGTCGCCGATGCACTGGGTTCGCAATGCACCGCTCTGATCGTTTGCGGGCGGGAAGAGCCCGGCTTTGGTTGCATTCCCGACCGGCCGGAAGCCGGATTGGGGCCGCTGGGTGGGCTCAACGCTGCGCTCCAATTTGCCGAAGAGCACGGCTTCACACATGTCCTGAGCGCCGGGGTGGATGTGCCCAACTTGCCTCCAAACCTTGCGACGCAACTGACGGGCGAGGGATCGGCTGTTGCCGATGATCAGCCAGTCGTCGGGCTTTGGCCGGTAACTGTTGCAGCCGATCTCGTCGATTTCCTGTCCGAGGGCGGGCGAGCGCTCTATGGATTTGTGGACCGGGTCGAAGCACGGCGGGTGGAAATCACCCCGCCCATCCTTAACGTCAATGTGCCTGACGATCTGTCGGATTAGAGCTTCAGCATCTGCTTGCCGCGGTTCTTGCCGGTGAACAGCCGCTGCAAGGTTTCGGGCGCGCTCTCGAAGCCTTGCTGGATATCCTCCTGGTACCGCAGCCGCCCGTCCTTCACGAAACCTTCGAGCCGTTTGCGGATACCGGGAAACTCGCCAGCCCAATCCAGCACGATGAATCCGGCCATGGTCCCGCGCCGGAACACGAGATTGAAGTAGTTTTCGGGCCCCGCCGGCAAGTTGCCGGTCTCGTAGCGGCTGATCCCGCCGCAGATCACCACGCGCGCGCCGGTCGCAATGTTGGCGAGCATGTCGTTGAGGATCGACCCGCCGACATTGTCGTAGATGACGTCGACGCCGCGCGGGCAGTGCTGCTTAATCTGCGCTTTCACATTATCTGCCTTGTAGTCGATCGCGGCGTCGTAGCCCGCTTCCTCGACCAGCCATTTGCACTTGTCCGGCCCGCCCGCGATGCCCACGGCACGGCACCCGGCGATCTTGGCTAGCTGCCCGACAACACTCCCGGTCGCCCCGGCAGCGCCCGAAACCAGCACGGTGTCACCGGCCACCGGCTTGCCGACCTTGAACAGCCCGCAATAGGCGGTCAGCCCAGTCGTCCCGAGCACCGACAGCACGGCTGTCGGCGAGAGTTCGGTGTCGACCTTTGTCAGGCCTTCGCCATTGTGCACCAGATGCTCGGTCCAGCCAGTCGTGCCGAACACCATGTCGCCGACTGCGAACTTGCCACCATTGGATGCGACCACTTCGCAGATGCCGCTGCCGCGCATCACGTCGCCGATATTCATCGGCGCGACGTAATCGGCGATGTTCTCCATCCACCCCTTCTGCGCCGGATCAAACCCGAGATAGTGCGTTTTCAGCAGCATCTCGCCCTCGCCCGGATCGCCAAGCTCGGTCTCGACCAGCTTGAAATCGTCTTCGGCAATCCCGCGACCGCGCGGATGTCCGTTCAAGAGCCATTGGCGAGTGGTGGTGGGCATGCGGAGTCTCCTTTGCCCGCCCTAATGCGCACGCAAGCGCCCTCCCTCCACGGACAAAAGTGTCAGTCGCTGCCCTTACGGCATCTGGTATCTTCTTGCGCAAAGGAGAGAACCCCATGGGTGTCGAGACACACAAAACGTTCTGCCGTTTCTGTCACGCCAATTGCGCGATGGAAGTCGATATCGAGGATGGGAAGGTTCTTGCCGTGCGCGGCGATCCGGAAGATCCCGAGTATGGTGGCTACACCTGCATGAAGGGCCGTGAGCTCCCGGATTCGCACAATGCCGAGCATCGTCTCGTCCACAGCCAGGTGCGCGATGCGAACGGTGAATTCCAGCCGACCCCGATGGGCGAGGCGCTTTCGCATATCTCCGATGAATTGCGTCGGATCATCGACACATACGGTCCGGACAGCGTTGCCGTCTTTATGGGGTCGGGCGGCTATCAGAACAGCGCAGCCTGGGGCGCGTCCTACGCTTTTGCGCAGGCCGTGGGTTCCAAGCACTTCTTCACCTCGGTCACGCTTGACCAGCCGGCCAAGGTTTTCACCACCGAGCGCTATGGCAAGTGGGAAGGCGGGGTGAACAACTTCTCCGACGCCGATGTCGCGCTGTTTATCGGCAACAACCCGATCGTTTCGCATTACGCGCCGGTCGGCGGAGTACCGCCCTTCAGCCCCTCGCGCCGCATCCGCGATCGCCAGGCCGAAGGGATGAAGCTGATCGTCGCCGACCCGCGTTTGGCCGAAGTCGGCCAGCTTGCGGACATCTACCTGCCGGTGAAGCCGGGCGAAGACCCGGCGCTGCTCGCCGGGATGCTCAACGTCATCATCGAAGAAGAGCTGTACGACCGCAATTTCGTTTCGGCGCATGTCGATGGATTCGAGGAGTTGGCGAAAGCTGTCGCGGCATTCCCGCCGGAAGTCGCCGCCGAACGTGCCGGGGTCGACAAGGACCAGCTCGTCGCCGCGGCACGCATGTTTGCGGGCGGTTCGAAAGGCTGTGCCGTCACCGGCACCGGGCCGGAAATGGCGGGCAATGGCACACTGACCGAGTATCTCGTCACGTGCCTCAACACGATTTGCGCGCGCTTCATCCAGGAAGGCGAGAAGGCCAGTGCACCGCGTGTGTTCACGACGCCGCGTGCACCGACCCGCGCGCAAGTCGCCGCCCCGACGCCTTTGTTCGGAGCCGAAGGCATGGCCAAATCGCGCTTCCGCAATCTCGGGCAACTCGGCTTCGAAATGCCATGCAACGTGATGGCCGATGAAATCCTCACCCCCGGTGAAGGACAGATCCGCGCGCTGATCTCGGTCGGTGGCAACCCCGAAGTCGGCTTTCCCAACCAACTCAAGATGCGCAAAGCGCTCGATGATCTGGAGATCTTCGTCCAGATCGATCCCTGGATGAGCGCCAGCGCGCGCCGTGCCGACGTGATCCTCGCGCCCAAGCAATCGCTCGAGCGCGACGACATCACCAACCTGTCCGAATGGTGGCACGAGAATGCCTATGCCCGCTACGCCGAAGCGCTGGCCGACGCGCCGGGCGACGTGATCGACGAGTACGAGATGTTCTGGCATCTCGCCAAGAATCTCGGACTGACGCTCGAATTGGCGGGCGGTCCGGTACCGATGGACGGCGACACCCCTCCGCCCAAGCACCTCTTCCTCGACCTGATGACCGAAGGCTGTCTCGTCCCGCCAAGCCAGGTGCGCGAAGACGCTCGCAAGGCCGGGGGTGCGGCGGTGGTGTACGAAGACCTGCATCCAAGGGTCGAAGCCAGCAGCCCGGATGACGAATACCGCTTCAACCTCGCAGCGGGCGACATGCCGATGGAGATCGAGAAATACTCCGCCGACGCCGCGCGCGCTGCCGGATTCGATTTCCGCCTGATCTCGCGCCGTTCGAAGCACCGCTTCAACTCGATCGGTCAGCCGCTCGAGAAACTCGGGAGGACGGTCACCACCAACCCGGCCTACATCCACCCCGAAGATATGGAGCAGCGTGGGCTGAAGGATGGCGACGTGATCGAGATCACTTCGGCTCACGCTTCGATCCATGGTGTCGTGAAAGCCAGCGACCGGGTCCGTCAGGGTCTGATCTCAATGGCGCATGCGTTCGGCGATGCCGATGCCGGCAAGCACAATGTCCGTGAAACGGGCGGATCGACCAACCGGCTGACCAGCGACGAGGTCGATTACGATCCGATCACCGGTCAGGCGCTGCAAAGCGCTATTCCGGTTCGGATCGAAGCGGCCTGAGCAAACCCAAACAAAGGAATTTCCATGCCCGACAACCGGCGCTTCCTCCTCCAGCGTCGCCCCGATGGCGAGCCTGTTCCCGAAGACTTCGAACTCGTCACCGAGCCGACACCCGAGCTTGCCGAAGGACAGTTCCTGATCCGCAATCACTACGCTTCGCTCGATCCGGCGATGCGCGGTTGGATGGATGCTGGCGGCAATTACATGCCCCCGGTTCCACTCGGCGCTTCGATGCGCGCGAGCACGATCGGCGTGGTCGAGGAAAGCTGCGCGGAAGGGTTTGAGCGTGGCCAATGGGTTATGGGGCTGAACGCGTTGGAAGATTACTCGATCGGCGTTGCAGGTGGTTTCACCCAGCCGATCGACCCCAGCCTTGTGCCGAGCGTCACCAACTACCTTTCGATCTTCGGAGCAGTGGGGATGACCGCCTATTTCGGCTTTCTCGAAGTGTGCGAACCCAAGGAAGGCGAAACGGTGCTCGTCACAGGCGCGGCGGGCGCAGTCGGATCGCTGGTCGGTCAGCTCGCCAAGATCAGAGACTGCCGCGCGGTCGGGATTGCGGGCGGTCCGGAGAAATGCGCCAAACTGACCGAGAAATACGGCTTCGACGCCGCGATCGACTACAAAGGCAAGGACGAAGCCGCGCTGACCGCCGCGATTGCAGAAGACTGCCCCGACGGGGTCGATGTGATCTTCGAGAATGTCGGCGGGATCATACTCGACGCGGGTCTGAGCAATCTCAACCTCTATGCCCGCGTCGGCCTGTGCGGCCTGATCAGCGAATACAACACCGAGCCACGCGGATGCCGAAACCTGTGGCAGCTGATCGTCAAGCGCGCTTCGATCCGGGGCCTGTTGGTCGCCGACTATGTCGAACGCTTTGGCGAAGGCGCGGCAAAGATGGGCGAATGGGCCGCCGCCGGAAAGCTCTACAGCGAGGAGCACATCGATGAGGGGCTGGAGAACGCCTATGACAGCTTCATGCGCCTCTTTGCCGGGTCGAATCAGGGCAAGATGATCCTCAAGATCGCGAGCTGAGATGCCGCGATCGCTCCTCGTTCTGTCGGGTGGTCACCCTTACGAGGAGGAGCCGTTCGAAAAGCTGGTTCATTCTCTTGGTGATTGGGATGTTACTCACCTTTTGCATCCTGAGGCTGAGCAAGCCGTAGCCGATGGCGCTGCGGAAGAAGCCGATGCGCTGCTGTTTTACGACATGGCCGGATACACCTTCGGAGACGGTGGTGTGACCAGCCGTCCGCCATCGGAAGGGTTCAAGGCCGCGCTCACCCGCCGTTTCGCCTCTGGCAAAGGGGCCGTCGCCATGCATCATGCGCTGGCCGGATGGGCCGATTGGCCGGAATGGCATGAGTGGCTGGGCGGCCAATTTCACTACCAGCCCGGCGACCACGGACCCGATTCCGGATACCGCCACGATGCCGCCTACACGGCGATGGTGCAGGCCGATCATCCCGTCGTCGCGAGCGTTCCAGCCTCGTTCCCCGTGACCGACGAGCTCTATCTCTGCCCGATCGACGAAGCGGCGATCACCCCGCTGGTCCGCGCCGAGGGGTTCGCATTCACCCGCGAGAACTTCTACTCCGCCGCAAACGCAGTCGCCGGGGAGTTGTTCAGCCGCGAAGGCTGGGGCCATCCGCATGGCTCGACCCTAGTCGGATGGGAGACGCGCGCCGAAAACGCGCCGCTGATCTATCTGCAATTCGGCGACGGTCCCGATTCCTATGCCAATCCCCATGTCCGCCAGATCCTCGCCAACGCGCTCAACTACACAGCCGGAGAACAGCCATGACCCCGATTGAGACGATCGAAGCCTTTATCGCCGCCTGGGACGAATACGACCTTGAAAAGATCTATTCCTTCATGGCCGACGACGTCGAATGGACCGACATGCCGCTCTCGACCGTCAACGGCATCGATCAGGTTCGAGCGAAGATGGCGATGTTTCCCGGCGTGGAGGCGTGCGGGTTCGACACCCATCACATCGCCGCCAATGGCAATGTCGTGCTGACCGAGCGGACCGACTGGTTCGAAATGAAAGGCAAGAAGCGCGTCATCAAGGTGATGGGCGTGTTCGAGCTCAACGACGAAGGCAAGATCTCGAAATGGCGTGACTATTTCGACAGCGCCGAATTCCAGCGCGAGTTCGGCGATCTGGCTGGCGGCTAAGCGCCCTAACACATTCGCGCATCGCTTCCCGGCCCCGCCTTTGGCTAGGAATCACACTCGCAATTCCGTGGGATGAGAGCTGCCGTCATGAATAAGCCCGAAGCGATCAAGGATACCAGCGTTTTCGCCCCGGAGACCTTGCTCGATCCGTTCGACTATTATCGCGCGATTCACGAAGCAGGGATCACCATCGAGCATCTGCCCGAGATGAACACTTTCGTGGTCTACAGCTACGATCTGTGCAGCGAAGCGACGGGCAAGCCGGAAATCTTCTCGAACGATTTCACTGCACTGATGGGGCGTGAAGAGGACGAGGAAATCAACGCCATCCTCGCCGAGGGCTGGCCGGACGAAGCGACGCTGTTGACGGCGGACCACCCGGTCCACACCCGCAACCGCAAGCTCGTGAACCTCGCCTTCTCGGCGCCGCGCGTAAACGCGATCGAAGCGACCATGCGCGACAAGTCGATTTCGCTGATCGAGGCCTTCGCAGACAAGGGCGAGTGCGAATTCGTCGAGGAATTCGCCATTCCTCTGCCGGTCTTCATGATCGCGGGCCAGATTGGGCTCGATAACGATCCCAAGCAGGTCAAGAAGTGGTCTGACGCAGCCGTCGACCGTTTCAGCCAGATGGTCGATCACGAGCGCAAGAAGGAATGCGCGCGCTCGCTGGTCGAATACCAGCATTACATGAAAGGCCTGATCGACGATCGCCGCGCCAATGGCGGCGACGACCTGCTGACCGACCTCGTCGAAGCACGGGTCGAAGGCGAGGAGCCGCTCACCGATCCACAGATCATGTCGATCATGCAACAATTCATGGTCGCCGGAAACGAGACCACCACCTCGACCATAGCAGGGTGCCTGCTGCAATTGATGCGCAACCCGGACCAGATGGCGAAAGCGAAGGCCGCGGCCGGCGGGCGCGATCCCAAGCTGATCGGCAACATGGTCGAGGAGGCGTTGCGGTACGAAACGCCGACAGCGGGCATGTGGCGGATCGTTAAACAGGACACAAAGCTCGGTGATACCGACATTCCAGCCGGTGCGATCGTGCAATTGCGCTACGCCGCGGCCAATCGCGATCCCAAGAAGTTCGAGAATCCCGATGCGTTCGACATCGAACGCAAGAACGCGCGCGCGCATCTCGCTTTCGGCAAAGGGCCACACATGTGCGTCGGCAACATGCTTTCGCGCAAGGAGATGCTGGTCGCGTTCGATGAGCTGCTCGAGCGGCTCGACAACTTCGCAATCGGCGATGAAAGCGGCATCGAGGTGCTGCCGAATATCCTGCTGCGCGGTGTGACGAAACTGCCGATCACTTTCTCGAGGGCCGCCTCGTGAATTTCGATCTCTCCGAAGAGCAGGAGCTGTTCTGCTCCAGCGTGGAGCGGTTTGCCGCGCCGGTGGATGTCGAGGCGCGGCGCAAGCTGCGGCTGTCGCCAACCGGGTATGATCGCGAACGCTGGTCGCAATTGGCAGAGCTTGGTTTGATCGCGCTGGCGGCTTCCGAAGAGGCTGGCGGCATGGGCGGATCGAGCATCGATCTTGCGCTGGTGGCGGAGGCCATCGGCAAGGCCAATTCACCCGATCCATGGCTGGAGCACGGCGTATTGCCCGCCTTATTGCTCGAAAGAGGGCGCGCGGATGGCGCGCTTGAAAAGATCCTTGGCGGCGAACAAGTCGCCAGTTTCGCCTGGGCAGAGCGGGCGCAGAGATACAGCCTTGCCGCAAGGCACGTGACGGCCGAATCCGCGACGGATGGGTTCACCCTCACCGGCGAGAAGACGCTCGTTCCCGGAGCCCTGCTTGCAGACCTGTTTATCGTCACCGCCGATTGCGCCGGGCAGACTGCATGCTTCCTGGTCCCGCGCGACACCGACGGCCTCGAAGTGCGCGCCTATCGGCTCGCGGATGGGAGTATAGCCGGCGAGTTGAAGCTGACACGGGTCGCCGTAGCATCGCCTGCCAAACTCGCCCTCGATCCCCAAGCCGTCGCGACGGTCGTCAGCCAGGTGCGGCTCTATGCTGCGGCGGAAATGGTCGGGCTGGGCCAGCGCCTGCTGGACGATACGCTGGCCTACGTGAAGGAGCGCGAACAATTCGGTGTTGCAATCGGAACGTTTCAGGCGCTCCAGCACCGATTGGTCGAGGCCTATGCGAAGATCGAGCAATCTCGCTCGATGCTCTATCGGGCAGCGCTCGGCGACCGTTCCGATCAGCATAATTGGAGCCGGGCGGCAGCCGGTGCCAAGGCCTTCATCGGCGAAAATGTCGACGCGATTGCGCGCGAAGCGGTGCAGATGCATGGCGGCATGGGCATCACCGATGAACTCGCCATCGGCCATGCGATGAAGCGTGTGATGGTGCTCGCGCGCCTGTTTGGCGACGCCGATTCCTTGCTCGCCGAATACGCGCTGGCGGCGTGAGGGCACAATGGGCGAGATGATAGATCCGGATCTGTGGAGCGACGATCCCAAGCCGCACCTCATGGGCGGCAAGCTGCCCTCGGGAGAAGTGGTCTTCCCGATGCCTCAAGGCGATGCCGCAAGGGGCGTTGAACCCTACAAGCTCTCGCGGCACGGCAAGCTGTGGTCTTGGACCACCCAAGGATTCCTTCCGAAAGAACCCTATGAAGGCCCCGGCTCCGGTCCGGGCGAAGGGCCGCCCGATTTCGTGCCGTTCCTGCTCGGTTATGTCGAATTGCCCGGTGAAGTGATCGTCGAAAGCCGGATCGTCGGCGCGCAGCTCGAAGACCTGCACCTCGATATGCCGCTCGAATTTTGCATCGTGCCGTTCAATGAGCGCTACGACACCTTTGCCTTCCGCCCGATCGCCCAGTCGCAGGAGCAGGCCGCATGAGCGAGAATGTCTACATTATCGGCGCGGGCATCCATCCCTTCGGCCGCACAGAGGAGCGATCGGGCCGCGAACAGGGCGTTTACGCAGTGCGCGAAGCGCTCAAGGATGCGGGCCTGGAATGGACCGATATGGAGTGCGCCTACGGCGGCTCGGCGGCTGCCGGCAATGCCGACATAATGGTCAACGAACTGGGTCTGACCTCGCTCCCCTTCACCAATGTCGCCAATGGTTGCGCGACCGGGGGCAGCGCGCTGGTCTCCGCACAGATGGCGATTGCCAGCGGCATGTACGACCTCGCGCTGGCAGTCGGCTTCGACAAGCATCCGCGCGGCGCCTTCAACGCCAAGCCTGCCGATTACGGCCTGCCCGAATGGTACGGCCAGACCGGCATGATGCTGACCACGCAGTTCTTCGCATTGAAGATCCAGCGCTACATGCAGCTGCACGGAATCAGCCGTGAGACATTGGGCCGGGTGGCCGAAAAGGCGTTCCGCAACGGTGCGGTGACGCCGCATGCCTGGCGGCGCAGCGAGATCGATCTCGAAACCATCATGAACGCGCCCATGATCAACGATCCGCTGACCAAGTTCATGTTTTGCGCTCCCGCCGAGGGCGGCGTTGCGCTTATCCTCGCCAGCGAAAGGAAGGCCAAGGAACTCGGTGCGGACGGGGTCAAGATCGCCAAGATCGCCGTGCGCACCCGGCCGCCCGACAGTTTTGAGGTGTTTCAGGCTGGCGTCAGCATCAAGGAAGGCGGAAAGCCGACCGTGCTTGCCTCGCAGGCCGCTTTCGAGGGCGCGGGGATTGGCCCCGAAGATATCGACGTCGCGCAATTGCAGGACACCGAAAGCGGCGCGGAAATCATGCACATGGCCGAAAACGGCTTTTGCAAGGATGGCGAGCAGGAAGAATGGCTCGCAAACGGCTGGTCCGAACGCGGCGGCAAGCTGCCGATCAACACCGATGGCGGCTGCCTC
>JASJDE010000003.1 GCA_030065195.1 Erythrobacter sp.
ACGCCTTGCGCAGCGACAGCGCCTATATCGACCAGGGCGAGCAGGACGAGTTGATCGTCCGCAAAGTAGCAAACAACCCACGCGCCGTCGGCGTGTTCGGTTATTCCTATCTCGAAGAGAACACTGACACGGTGAAGGCGTTGACGGTCGGCGGAATCCAGCCCAGCGCCGAGACGATTGCCGATGGCAGCTATCCCGCTTCGCGCCCGCTCTACGTCTATATCAAGAAGGCGCATGTCGGCGTCACGCCCGGCATTCAGGAATACCTCAATCAATGGGCGCAGAGTTGGAGTGCCGACGGCCCGCTGACGGCGATCGGACTGGTGCCGGCAACGGATGAAGTTCAGGCGGCCAGCGCAGAAGCGGTCGGCAACCTGACCGTTATGACCAGCGAAGACCTGGAGTAGCCCTGATCCGTTTCGGGGGGCGCCTTGCCTCGGATGGGGCGCCCGCTAGGCTCGCAGTATGAATGCCCGCAAGATCAATGCCTGGCACGATGCCGGACTGATCGACGAAGAAACGCGCACGCGGCTCATCGCATATGAAGACGAGCATGCGCGCCCGCTGGCGCTGTGGGCGATTTTCGGAATCGGCGCGCTGGCGATCGCGTTGGGTCTTATCTCGGTGGTCGCGGCCAATTGGGACGAGATCCCCGGCCAAATTCGGCTTTCGGTCCATTTCCTGATGATCCTCGGAACCTTGGCCGCGCTGTTTCTGCATGGAGAGAGGCTGGCTCGGGCGAACCCCTGGGGCATTGAGGCATTGCTGTTTGTCGCCGCTGCCCTTGGCCTGACGTTCTTCGGGCATCTTGGGCAAGTCTACCAGACCAGCGCGCCGCTTTGGGAACCCTTGGCGCTTTGGCTTTTGCTGTTCGGTCCGGTGTTGCTGCTCGTCGGACGCAGCTGGCTCGCGGCTGCGCTGGTGGTTGGCGGTTCGATCTATTGCGCGTGGGAATACAACTACGCGCTGGGCGAATTGATACGCCGCCCCAGTGGCGAAACGCCTCCCTATTTGTGGTTGGCCTTCGTGACCGCGCTTCCTGTGTTTTTTGCCCCGGTCGGGGCGTGGCTTCGCGGGCGAAGCGATCGATCGGCTTTCTGGCGTCGCCTAGAGCAATTGGGGTTGACCTATGCGGTTCTCGGCGCGTCGCTGTCATGCGCGCTGGCCAGCGTCGGAGCGTATGAGGATGGCGGCGAGGCGCTGAGCGCTTCCAGCCAGTTCATACGCGCCATCGGAGGGATCGCTGCCGGCATCCTGGTTGTGGTCACGCGGCCCGGTTTGTCGGGCCGCATGTCGGGATCGATCATCGTTGGCGCGGGTGTGATCATCGGGAGCGCCATAGGGGTCAATGATTCCGACGTCTTTGCCGGGGGCCTATTCATGATTCTATGGGCCGGGATCGCTGGTGCTGCGCTCTATGCCGGGTGGCGCGGCGTGTTCCAGGTGGCGGTTGCTACAATCGCGCTGCGGTTGATCGTCCTGAGCTTCGAACTGGCCAGCGATCTTCTGCTGAGCGGTTTCGGACTGATCGTGTCGGGCTTCCTGATCCTTGGTGTGGCCTGGCTGGCCGTTCGAGTGAGCCGGCGGTTCGCGCCGCCGCCGGAAGAGGAGGCGTCCACATGAAGGCGAAGGTGGCGCGCCTTGCGGTTGTCGTGTTGCCCGTCATCGGTTTGGGCGGCTTGTGGGCATGGAGCGACCACCTGAGCCGCCAGGGCACCGAATGGGATGTCGCCGTACGAGGCTACGACCCGCGCGATCTGCTGCGCGGGCACTATGTCGAGTTCACCTATGACTGGCCGGAGCCGGAGCGCGAGGAGGAGTTGGATGGGCCGACGCGATTGATCGAAGCGCCGCGATTGCTGTGTCTCCATGGCGACCCTCCCGAACTCGAACTCGCAGAACGGATCGAGGAAGACAGTTTGGCGGACTGCGCCCATCCAGCGCGCGCCAATCCCGCTGGCGTCTATGGCTATGGCAGCCTGAGGCGCGGGCGTTTTTACGTAGGACAGGACCGCGCACGCGAGATCGACGACGCAATGCGAGACCGCGACCAGCGCGGCATCGTGCGCATCCGCCAGCGCGACGATGGAACGATCACCCCTGTCTCGATCCGGTTTCGACCGCTCACCGCGGCGGAGATCGAGGAGCGCGACAGGCAATCGGAAGAAACCGTCGATCCCTAGAAAGCAGTTCGCCCGGAAAACCGGAGATTGCACCCCAGTGGACTCGGGTGGGGCCGAACCATGTGTGAGGCAACGCGCGAACGATGCGACTGGACCTTCCGGTGTTACCAACGGCTCGGAAATGTCGACGAGCGGCTCTAGGGCTAGGGGCCGGGAACGACTATGGTTTCTCAATTTCTCGGTGCTCGGATGACATGATGTGAATGATCGACGGATACCGCAATGGACGGCGCTCGATTGGTTGTTTGCCGCAATCATTCCGGGTGCGTTCTTCGCATTCGAAGCGCTCGCGGTCGTCAGCTTCCCTATCCTGCGAGCACCGAATGTCGGCTTGCTGCAACAGATCGGCCTGTGGTTGTTGTTCTTCGGCCTTTGGGTTCTGGTGCCACGCACAATCTGGCTCCTCACCCCCCAGAATCGATTGGAGATCGGGAGCCGCGAATGGCGCGAAGCCCTGCTCCGCCTTACGCTGCTTGGTTGTGGGCTTGGGGCCGCTCACCTGGCCTTGTTGGCAGGCATCTTGAGAACGATGCATGCGCCGCCGGGCGGTCAGCTCCACGATTTTCTTTCGTCCTATGCGGAAACCCTGCTGGGCCGTGCTCCGATCTGGCTGCTTGCCTTCGGTATCGCCGCCTTCGTCATCGCCTTGGTCAAGCCGCAGCGCGCGAAGCCGGCCGAACCTCCTTCGCGCATCGAGTTGCGGGATCGCGGGCGGACACGGCTGGTGGAGTTGCACGAGATCGTGTGGATCAAGGCCAGCGGCAACTATGTCGAATATCATCTGCTCGACGGCGTCGTTCTGGCTCGCCAGTCGCTGCGTTCGGTGCGTGCCACGCTCGGCGAAGACATCTTCATTCCGTCGCATCGCAGCGCGTTGGTCAACAGGTCGCATGTGAAAGCCATCCGGGCCGGAGGCCCAGACGAAGCCTATCGTGCGGTGATGGCAAACGGCGATGAAGCGCCTTTGAGTCGCCGTCATCTCTCTCGATTTCGCGATGCCATGGCCGGCGGCAAGAACGGCGACTTGACGGCTCGAACACAATAATCGCCCGCCCGTCCCATTCGCATTGCCAGTCACCATCGCAGGCGGATGGTTGGGGTGCCCAAATTGGAGTACCCCATGCGAAACCATAACAAGATCGTGATTGCACTCCTGTCGGCGGCGCTGTGCTCCATGCCGGCCAGCGCAGGCGCCGGAGCTGAAGAATCCCCCGCCATTGCGGCCGAAGTCGTCCAGATTTCGCCCGGAGATGCAGGCGTTTCGATCGACATCTCGTCCGACTACCGCGCCGAATATTCCAGCGCCTTTGCCAAAGCGGGCGCATTCACACTGCTCGCTTTGAGGACCGGAGATGGAAAGACGCTGATGCTGGCAGACATCATCCCGACCGGCGATACTGTGATCGTGTCGCAGCGCCACCTCGATTTGCCATCGATGCGAGTGAAGTTCGTCGCAGGACCGTTCCTGGCCTGGGGCACGGAGTTCGTGGTCACGGCAAGCGCGCCGTCGGGTCAGGCCTGGGCTCGCGTGCCGATCGGCCCGGGAGAGGTGAAGTCTGATGCACGGGGGATTTCGACCGGAGGGTTCTTCTCCGATATGTATTCGCCGCTGCTTGCGGCGTTGATGCCGCGGCCCCCCGGCACCGTTTTGACCCTGCCCGCGAGCTATCCGCGCGCGGATGAAACTTTCACCATCGAGTTCGACAGATACGAAGTCATGGGGCGCGAAGCGCTTGGACTCCAAGCCGGTTTCGAATGCGAGTGCTGGAAGATCGAGAAGCAGGGATGGGATGGTTCGACGGAGCATATCTGGGTCGACCGCAAAGCGCCCTATGTCTTCAAGCGCGTTCGCAATCCGGGAAGCGATCGTGAATTCGTTTCCGAACTGGTAGCGTTCGAGACTGTCGACTGACCGGACTCGGCAAACAGGCGGCCCGCCGCTGAAGTACTCGGACCCTAGCGATCAGATCGGATTGCCGTCCTGATCGCGGAAGATCTCGCGCCGGCCGACATGATTGGCCGGCCCGACGAGCCCTTCGCTTTCCATGCGCTCGATCCATTTGGCCGCGGTGTTGTAGCCCACGCCCATCTGGCGCTGGAGCCACGATCCCGATGCCTTCTGGTTCTCGATCACGATTTGACAGGCCTGGCGGTACTTGCGCTCTTCGGGACTGTCGGAAGCCGTCAGGTCGTCTTCGAAATTGAGACCGCCGCCATCTTCGGGTTCTTCGGTAACGGCGTCGACATATTCGGGCTGGCCCTGTGCGCGCCAGAAATCGGCGACGGCCTCGACCTCTTCATCGCTCACGAACGGCCCATGGACGCGCACCATCGCGCCGGTGTTCGGCTTGTAGAGCATGTCGCCCCTGCCCAGCAGCTGTTCGGCGCCCTGTTCGCCGAGGATCGTGCGGCTGTCGATCCGGCTGGTGACCTTGAAGCTGATGCGGGTCGGCAGGTTGGCCTTGATGACGCCAGTGATGACATCGACCGAGGGACGCTGCGTCGCCATGATCAGGTGGATGCCCGCCGCCCGCGATTTCTGGCTGAGTCGCTGGATCAGGACTTCGATTTCCTTGCCGACCGTCACCATCAGGTCGGCGAGCTCGTCGACGATTAAAACGATCTGCGGCAGCGGTTCGTAGTCGAGCTGTTCTTCTTCGTAGAGCTGTTCGCCGGTTTCTGGATCGAAACCCGTTTGCACGCGTCGACCGAGTGGCTTGCCTTTGGCGATCGCCGCGCGAACCTTGTCGTTGAAACTGTTGATGTTGCGCGAATTGACCGAGCTCATCATCCGATAGCGCTTCTCCATCTCCTCGACCGCCCATTTGAGCGCGCGAACCGATTTGTGCGGCTCGGTCACGACGGGAGAAAGGAGGTGCGGAATGTCGTCGTAACTCTTGAGTTCGAGGACTTTGGGATCGATCAGGATCAGGCGGCATTCGGCCGGTGTGAAATGGTAGAGTAGGCTCAGCAGGATGCAGTTGAGCCCGACCGACTTGCCCGAACCGGTGGTACCGGCCACCAGCAGGTGCGGCATCGCGGCCAGGTCGGCGATGATCGGTTCGCCGGCGATATCCTTGCCGAGGATGATGGGCAGATTGCCTTTGTGCTCCGCGAAGTCGGCGCTGGCGGCCAATTCCTTGAGCATCACCATCTGGCGGTCGGCATTGGGCAGCTCGATCCCCATCACGGTCTTGCCGGGAATGGGCGACACACGAGCGGAGATCGCGCTCATGTTGCGAGCGATATCTTCGGCTAGGCCGACGACTCTGCTGGCCTTTATTCCCGGAGCGGGCTCGAGTTCGTACATAGTGACAACCGGCCCGGTGCGCACCGCAGTGATTTCGCCCTTCACATTGAAGTCGTCGAGAACGTTTTCGAGCAGTCGGGCGTTGCGCTCCAATGCCAGCTTGTCGAGCTTGGGTGCATTGTCGGCAGGCGGTTCTGCCAGAAGGTCGAGGCTGGGCAATTCGAAACTGGCAAACATGTCGCGCTGATTCTGCTTTGCCGCCACCGCCTTCTTGGGTGGAGCCGACGGGTCGGTGATCTCCGGCGACCGGCGGCGTGGTTCAGGTTCCGCCCGCACTTCCGGCTTGGCCTTTGACTGGCGGCGCGATTTCGGTGCCGCCACGGCGTCGTCGCTATCCCCTCCCGGAATAGCCAGCTGTCCGGCCCGTCCGATGAACGGGATCCTGGACAGGATACCATCCTCTCTGGTCAGGAAATCGGGAAGGGTCAGCAAAGCACGCCAATCGATGGCGAACACGCGCGTCAGCAAGCCGACGGCACCTGCAAGGCATATCAACGCCAAGGCAAGGATGACCCAACCGGACGCGGCCTCTCCCAATCGCGAAGCCAGTGCTTCGATCGCCGTCGCTCCCAGCAGACCCGAAACGCCGCCCAATTGCGCCGGCAAGGTTCCCCCTGCAGTGTCGAAAGCAAGCGAGAGCACCGTGCCCAGTAGAACCATCGCGATCAGCAACAGGCCCGTGGGAAGCCACCACCGCGTGCTTTCCACCTGCTCGTCGATGCTGTCGTCGTTCTCGACATCGCGCCACAACTTGCGTGCCGAGACATAGAGGAGCGGCAGCAGCAGCACGCCGGGCAGGCCGAACGCGAACAGCACCCGATCGGCGGTCCAAGCCCCGGCGCCGCCCATCCAGTTGCTGATCTGGTCGGGCGCCGCGGCGGTCGACGGGCTGGGATCGGTCTGGGTGTAGCTGATCAGCGACAGCGCGAGAAAGGCCATCGCTGCGATGAGGACGCCCGCGCCCGTCATCTGCGCGGCGCGACGCAACGAACGGCGCAGCCCGGCGCGCCAATCGGCGGTCGATTTGCGGGTGTTGACAGCGCGGCTGGCCATGCATTCCTCCTACAGGAACACACCATGAATCTTCCCAAGACTCCGGTCAAGCGCAGTGCGTCGAAGTGCAGCGACTAGCTCAACCCGTCGATTGCGGCCCAACGGGGCCAATCGAGCTCCCTGGCACGCCCCGCAGTCATCCCGCCCAGTGCGATCACCGGAGCGACAGACGCACGGGCGAGACGATGAAATCCCTCAATTCCAAGCACTTCTCCGCCCGGATGCGACCGGGTCTGGAAAACGGGCGAGAGCATGATCGCGTCGGCTGCCCCGCGGTCCGCATCGACCATTTCGTCGTCGTCGTGGGCGGTGGCAATCCATTTCATGCCCGCCGGCGGCATCCGGTTGGAGGGTCCGTACACCCCGTCGGCACCCCATTGCACAGCGGTTTCGTATGTGTCGGAGACGATTGCCCAGTGCTTCCCCGCGCGCAGCGATGGCAGAAGGCCTGCGAACCGGTTCGCGCGTTCGTCCTCGGGCAAATGATAGTGACGGAACACGAAGCCCGATCCTTCCGGCAGGCGAGCGATCGCAGCCTCAAGCACCCCATCGTTGCGTTCGTCGCTGAGGAGCCACAGCAAGGGGACCTCGGTATCGGGGGACTGGTGTCGAACCATGGCTCGGCTATAGCGACAGGCCATGGAAAGTGCAGCCACCCGCCTCGCAGGAGTCGAAGACAATATCGCTCGGATGTGCCGAGTCGCTCGGCGCGATCGCGATGAGGTGACGCTGATCGCCGTCAGCAAGACCCATCCGCCTGAGGCAATCGTTCCGCTTCTCGAAACCGGGCAGCGTGTTTTCGGCGAGAACCGAGTGCAGGAAGCACAGGGCAAGTGGCCGGCGCTGCGCGAGGCCTATCCCGATATCGAATTGCATCTGATCGGCCAGCTACAGTCGAACAAGGCCGAAGATGCGGTCGAACTGTTCGACGTGATTCACTCGCTTGACCGCCTGAGCTTGCTGAAGGCTCTGGCCAAGGCGATGGACAAGACTGGCAAGCGAGTGCCGTGCTTTATCCAGGTCAATATCGGCGATGAGGAGCAAAAGGGCGGATGCCCGATCCGCGAGGTGCCCCACTTCATTACAGAAGTGCGCGACGCCGACATCCCGGTGGAGGGCCTGATGTGTCTGCCGCCAGCGGGGATCGAACCCGCGCCCTTCTTCGCCTTGCTTCATAAACTGGCCGAGGACAATGGCTTGGGCGGGCTCAGCATGGGTATGAGCGGCGACTATGAAACTGCAGTCCAACTGGGTGCGACCCATGTGCGGGTCGGCACCGCCTTGTTCGGACCGCGTTCATAGCTGTAACGGCGGCTCCAGACGAAAAGGGCGCCCCGTTGCCGGAGCGCCCCGTTTCAATTGGAGCGTAAGGTCGCTCGATCCTAGAATTCCCCGACCAGGCCGACTGTCAGCAACGCACCGCGCGGGTCGTGGACCCGGCTGTCGAAGCCGCCATTCGTGGCAACCCGCGGTGCCGTCACATCGAAGATGTTGCGAGCGCCAACCGTCAGCTGCAGCAGGCGATCGCGATCGAAGAACTCGTTGATCGCGACACTGTACTGGACGTCGACCCGGAAATCGCTGTCGATCTGAGCGTTGCCGTTCTGATCGTCGAGATAGCTGTCGATATAGCGACCGAAGATGTTGAACGAATGCGCGCCGGTTTCGAGTTGCAGTCCGGCGTTGAAGCGCAGTTCAGGCGTGGGCGAGCCGAAGTTTGTGAAGTTGCGATTGCCAGCGCCGTCGATAATCGGTCCGCCGACCGCGGTCTGAAGGTCGTATTCGAACACGTAGTTGCCTTCGAAGCTCGGTGTGATCGTGCCGAACCCGGTATCGATCCGGTAGCGGACCGAGAAGTCCACGCCGGATGTGGTGACGCTCGCCGCGTTAACGTAGCTGTTGTTGACCTGAATGATCGTGCCCGCAGGGCTACGGATGACATTGGGGCCGTTCGGATCGCCATTCACGATCGATTGGGCGGCCGTCTGCACGATCGCATCTTCGAATTCGAAATTGTAGTAGTCGGCACTGATTTCGAACCCGAAGATCGGTTCGAGCGTGAAGCCGAGGTTGTAGGCCGTAGAATCCTCGGGAACGAGGTTCGGGTTGCCGACAGCGCGGACGGCGACAAAGGCATTGGCCCCGCCATTGGCCGGGTCGGAAACCTGTTGCAGCGTGGTCGACTGCCCTTGCAGCTGGAAGGTCGACGGTGCGCGGAACGAAGTCGAGAACGAACCGCGCAGCGACAGCCAATCGGTCGGACGCACAAGCAAGGCGACCTTGGGATCGAGTGTATCGCCCCCTTCGTCGCCGTAATCTTCGAACCGAAGTGCCAATTGCAGGTCGACCCAATCCATGATCGGGACATTCAATTCGCCGAAAATGGCGTAGACATCCTGGCCACCGGAAAAGGCCTGTTCCCCGATAAGGAAGGCAAACCCGTCATTGAGCGTGATATCGTCGAAATCCGCCGAAATCCGCTGATCGCGATATTGCGCACCGATGGCGATGCCGACCGGGCCGGCGGGCAGATCGAACAATTCGCCGGAGAAGAAGCCTTCGGCGACGAACAGCTCCGCACCACGGTTCGACTGGGAGAACTCGGTGATATATTCGAGCAGCGCCGCGTTGGCATTCGCGCCGCCTGCCAGCGCGGTGGCGAACGGGTTGAAGAAGGTTCCGTCGGCGGGGATGGTCGCACCGTTGGCGGTCAGGAACGGGTTGGAAGCGGTGCAGTCCAGTCCCGTGGCGGCATTGAAGGCCGGGCTCGCATTGAAACCCCGCAGGGCACAGGCGAACCGATCGCGTACGGTGTCTTCCGTTGCTGCCTGGAACTGGTTGTCGGCATAGGTCAGGCTTACATTCCAGAGTCCGTTTGCAAGGAAACCATCGAAGTCACCTTCCAACGTGGTCGAAACGCGGAAGGTGTCAGATTCGAAGGTCGCAGGAGACACTTCGCCGCCGTTGCCGCTGGCACGACCGAAGAACACGACATTCGCGCCGAACGGGTTGCTCGGATTGAAATCCGGAACGACCGCCTGGCCCAGTTGCAGGAACGGGAAGGTCGGAGAGTTGCCGCGGGTCGCTTCGTTCGTGGCGTAGCCGACTTCGGCGCTGAAGCGCACGGAATCCGAAAGATCAGCCTTGGCGGAAACGAAGGCTGTCAGTCGCTGTTCGTCCGGGACGAGGTTGAAGAACTCGCCGAAATCGAAACCGCAGAAGCCGATCCCCTGCGGAACCAGCGGAGCGGTGGCGGCGCTCGCAGGGAGGGGGAAACCGCCTGCACCCGCGCATCCCGGATCGATGAACGGCGCCCCGGCCGGAACGCCGGGTACGCCAAAGAAAGCGCCGGGATTGCCAAGCGCCGACGTATCGTCGGCCGGTTGCGACAGACGCCGTTCCGCTGTCGTGAGGGCCGAACGATCGACATAGCTGATCGCACCGATCAGGTTGAAATCGCCGACTTCGAATCCGGCCAGCGCCTGGATGTTGTATTCCGAATAGTCGCCGGTGCCGAGGTGCTCGGTGTACTCGCCGGAAACCAGCAGGCCTTCGTACCGGTCGCGCGTGATGAAGTTGACCACGCCGGCGACCGCGTCCGAACCGTAGAGCGAGGACGCGCCGTCCTTCAGGATCTCGACCCGTTCGACCGCGATCAGGGGGACCAGCGAACTGGTGTCGACGAAGTTGATGCCGTCATTGGTCGGGGCTGCCGATAGGGTCTGCCGCTTGCCGTTGAGCAGGATCAGGGTCGAGGCGACGCCCAGTCCGCGCAGGTTGATGTTGGAGGTACCGGTTGTGCCGCCCTGGGTGAAAGCGTCCGGGTTGTTCTGCGCGCCGCTGTTGATCGTCAGCGACTGGGCGATCTCGCCGATGTTCTGCGCGCCAATGTCGGAAATGGCTTCTTGACCGATTGTCGCGAGCGGCGATGCGAGGTCGCCTTGCGACTGCCGACGAATCCGCGAACCGGTAACGAGAATAGTGTTCTCGGTCGTCTCGGTGTTCTCTGCGGCCTCGTTTATCGTTTCGGCATCCTGAGCATGGGCGGCGAAGGGAAAAGTCGCTGCGGTGCACAGAAGGAGTGCGGTCAGGGACCGCGTGGGGGTAATCAATGCCATTATGTCTCTCTCCCTGAGATAAGGGCGTTGGGGATTATAAAGTAAGTTCGCTACGCGCAACCTAAATTGCGACAAGCCCATTAGCATGGGAAAGCCGTAACGGGAATCGCTTGCGGGCTAAGCCGTCTCGTGCTCCCGCTGGCGTTCATCGCTGGCCGCGTCCAGCAGCACGGTTTCGATCTCTTTCAGACGCTCCGGCGTCGTGATCTTTCCGCCCGTCAGATCGGTCACGTAGAATGTGTCCGCTGCGCTTTCGCCATACGCGGTGATGTGGGCCGATTGGACGATCAGGTTGGCCCTGAACAGTGCGTGGGCGAGCCGGTTGAGCAAGGCCGGGCGATCGCGTGCGGTGACTTCGATTACGGTGAAGTTGTTCGACGCGGAATTGTCGAAATTGACTCGCGGTGCGACATCGAAAGTCTTTGCACGCGAGTGGGAAAGCGGGCGAGCGGCCAGCTTTGGGACCAACTCCACATTTGCGAGCAAGGCATCGCGAATGCCCTTCTTGAGTCGCGCGATCTGGGTCTCCTCCCGAAATGCCTCTCCATGCAGGTCCTGCACCAGGAAGTTGTCGACCGCATAGCCGTTCATGGCGGTGTGGATGCGCGCGTCGATGATGTTCGCGCCGGCGAGATGGATGCCGCCGGCGATCCGGTAGAACAGGCCCGGATGGTCCGAAGCGATGACGCTGACCAGGGTCGCCCCGCGCTCTTCATCGGCTTCGCAATGGATCGAGAGATGGTCTTCGATCCGCCGCGCTTCTTCGTACTGGATCAGGTTCTTGGCGATAATATCTTCGGGTTCGGCGATCCAGTAGGCATCGCTCATCATCTCTCCGACTTCGCCGATCAGGTCCGATTTCGCACCCAGCACCTGTGCGACCGCGATCTTCTTGGCCTTGACCCGTTCCGCCCTGCCGTGACGTTTGTGGCCGAGCCGGAGGCGCTCCTGTGCGGCGTCGTAGAGTTCTCCGAGCAATTGACCCTTCCAGCTGTTCCACGTCCCCGGCCCGACCGCCCGGATATCGACCGCGGTAAGGATCGCGAGGTTGCGCAGCCGATCGAGTGTTTTCACCTCGGCGACGAAGTCTTCGATGGTCTTGGGATCGGTCAGGTCGCGCTTCTGCGCGGTCGAGCTCATCAGCAGGTGTTGCAAAACGAGCCAGGCAACGAGTTCGGTTTCCTTGTCGTCGAGCCCGAAGCGCGGGCAAAGCTGGTGCGCGACCTCGGCACCCAAGATTGAATGGTCGCCGCCTCGCCCTTTGGCGATATCATGGAGCAGTACGGCGACGAACAGCGCCCTTCGCGAGGAAACCCTGTGGATCTGCCGGGTCGCACGCGGGTGATCCTTCTTGAGCAATCCGCGTTCGATCTGGCTGAGCAGGCCGATCGCACGGATCGTGTGTTCGTCGACAGTGTAGTGATGGTACATGTCGAATTGCATCTGCGCGTTGACCCGGCCGAAGTCCGGAACGAAACGCCCGAACACGCCGGCTTCGTTCATCCAGCGCAGCGCCGTTTCCGGGTCGTTGCGGCCGCCCAGCAAGTCGAGGAACAGCGCATTTGCACGCTTGTCCTTGCGCACCGAAGCTTTGATGAGCTTCGAATCCCGATCTGCCTGGCGCATCGTATCGGGATGGACTTCCAGTCCCTCGGCCTCGGCGAGCTGGAAAATCTCTACCAGACGCACCGGGTCCTTTTCGAACCAGTCATCGCTTGGCGCCCTGATCCGACCGCCGTCGACCACGTAGCCCTTCAGGTTTCGCGGCCTCGCATTCCACCCGGCAAAAAAGCCGCCGCGCACGCGCTTTCGGGCAAATTCTTCGTCGAGATGCGCGAGAAAGACCCCGGTGAGGTTGCCGACCCGTTTCACCTGCAGGAAATAGAACTGCATGAACCGTTCGACGGCGCTCTTCCCGGGCCTGTCGGCGAAGTTCATTCGCGCTGCCACTTCGCGCTGCAGATCGAAGGTCAGGCGGTCTTCGGCGCGTCCCGTGATCGTGTGCATGTGGCTGCGAACGGCGAGCAGGAAGCCTTCCGCCCTGCGAAAGCTGCGATACTCCGTCGGCGTCAGCAGACCGACGCCGACGAGTTCGGCTGCCGTGTCCGCCCGGTGAATGTACTTTCCGATCCAGTACAAGGTCTGCAGATCGCGAAGACCGCCCTTGCCGTCCTTGACATTGGGTTCGACGACGTAGCGGCTGTCACCCATGCGTTTGTGGCGCTGGTTTCGTTCTTCCAGCTTCTGCGTCAAGAACAGGCGTTCGCTGCCCTTGACCACATCGTTCCAGAAGCGCTGACGGAGCTCTTCGTAAAGCTCCTGGTCGCCCCACACCAATCGCCCTTCCAGAAGCGCGGTGCGGATGGTCAGGTCTTCCTTCGCCATTTTCATGCTGTCGGCGACAGTGCGGCTCGAATGCCCGACCGTGAGACCAAGGTCCCATAAAAGATACAGCATCGCCTCAATGACCTGTTCGCACCACGGCGCTCGCTTCATCGGTGTGATGAAGGCGATATCGACATCGGAGTGCGGAGCCATCTCGGCGCGCCCGTAGCCGCCGACCGCCAGGATCGCGAGCCGCTCGGCGGCGGTGCGATTGGGGACCGGGTAAACGAACTCGACCACGTAATCATGGATTACCCGCACGAGCTGATCGATCAGGAACGAATGGCCTTGGACGCATTCATATCCGGCCGAAGGCTTTTCGGTGAGCCTTTCGCCGAGCTCCCGCCTTCCCCTTTCGAGCGCATTGCGCAACGCTTCGAGGATCGCCGGACGCGCGGACGCGCCCTGGTCCGTGGCCAAGCCTACGATCTGTTCCGCCAATGCCCGGCGATCAAGGATGGCGCGCTGGTTCGGGACGCGCTGCGTGCTCATCGGTTCGGCCTCAGGTGTGCCGGTGAGACGCTGCGCGACCGATCATGCGGCGATCAATTCACCGGCGAACTGCTGACGCACGGTGCGTTTGTCGATCTTCTGCGTCCCGAGGCGCGGGAGCACTTCGCTGGCAATCCAGATATGCTCTTCGAGCGGGACCTTGAACGGCGCAATCCTGCTGAGCAGGAATTCGCGCAGTTCGCCGGCGCTCATCGCGTCGCGTCCGGACTTGACCCGGAAGACCGCCGCCGGGACTTCGCCCATGCGCTCGTCCGGAATGCCGAACACGGAACACTCGGCAATGTCGTCATGTGCGTAGATCGCGTCTTCGACTTCGATGCAGGAGATATTCTCGCCGCCGCGGATGATGATGTCCTTTTTGCGATCAACGATGAAAAGATATTCGTCCTCGTCGAGATAGCCGAGATCGCCGGTGCGGAAATACTGATCGTCGGTGAACGCGGCCGAGGTTGCCTCGTCGTTGTTCCAATAGCCGCGGAAATTGGCGATCGAACGGATGCACACTTCACCGACGGAGCCTTGCGGCAGCTTGTTGCCATCGTCGTCGAGGATCGCGAGATCGACCATCGGGAGGCTCGCACGACCGGTCGAGCCGGGCTTGGCCATGTAGTTCTCGTTGAAATTGCCGCATCCGACCGCATTGGTCTCGGTCAGGCCGTAGCCTAGTAGCGGGAATCCCTCCGGGAAGGCTTCCTTGATCTTGGTGACGTGCTCGACCGGGCGCGGCGCGCCGCCTGCGGCGAAGCTCTTGCACGCCGACAGGTCGTACTTTTCGCGATCGGGATGGTTGGCGATCTCGTAGCTCATCAACGGAACACCGACGAAATAGGTGACCTTTTCTTCCGCCATCAGGCGCAAAGCTTCGGCGGCATTCCATTTCGGCATCAGCACGAGTTTGCGCGCAATCGCGTAGCTCTGGAGGAACAGCGGCACTTCACCGGTGACGTGGAACAGCGGAACCGCGACCAATGCGCTGGGCTGATCGGACACGTCCTGCCCCTGGCTTTCGAGCAGGATCTTCGCCATCGCGCTTTGACTGACATAGCTCATCACACCGTGGACAACGCCGCGATGATCCGACCACGCGCCTTTCGATTTGCCGGTCGAGCCCGACGTGTAGAGGATCGTTGCGAGATCGTCCGGTCCGAGCTGTCCAAGCATCGCCATCGCGATGGATGGTGCATCCGCACCCGGAGCGGCCCAGGTATTCGCAAGCCCTTCGGCCGGTGCCTTGTCGTGATCGAAGAGCACGAGCGAGGCCTTGTGCGGATTGTCTTCAAGTCGTGCAGCGCGTCCGGTATCGGCGAGCACGACTTTGCATTCGGCAAGGTCGATCCCGTAGGCCAATTCCTCGCCCGACCAGAAACCGTTGAGCAGGGTCGCGCAGCCGCCGGCCATCACGATTCCCATGTATGCGACGATCCAATTGGCCGAGTTTCGCGCTGCGATCCCGACACGATCGCCCTTTTCGACGCCATGCTGGGTTGCCAATCCCTGCGCCACACAGACGCCTGCGGCATAGGCTTCGCCGAATGTCATCCGGATATCGCCATCGACGAGGAACGGCACATCCTTATGCTCGTTGCAGAAATGCGCGAAGTAGTGAGCCAAGGTTGGAGGAGTCACGGCGAAGGCCGGAATCTCAACGCCGCCACGTTCGAATGGAACCGTAGCGAAGGGTTGCCCTTCCTTGGTCAGCTCGCCGATGATCTTTTCAAGCGCCATGTCCAGCTGCGTGGGCATCCGAATCACTCTCCTACTCAAGTCTGCACAACCGTTCGACGGTGCCGCCGCTGAGCGACACCTGAATAATGATGGCGCGCGTTAGGCTTTCCCCAGACCATTCGCTATGCCAAAAGCCGCGCCGACAGATGCGCCGATGCGGCATCTCATCGCTATTAAGAGGTTAGTTTCGTGCTGTCACTACTTGCCGCGAGCGGCGCCGTCGATCCGATCTACTGGTCGGATCTGGGAATGAAACCCGGGATCGATATCTTTGGATTCTTCACGCTGCGCTTCTATTCGTTGGCTTACTTGATCGGTGTGATCTTCGCCTATTGGCACACATCGAAGATGCTCAAGGCTCCCGGCGCTCCGATGGCGCAGCGTCACGTGGACGACCTGTTCTTCTACTGCACTTTGGGTGTGATCCTGGGTGGACGGCTGGGTTATGCCGCGTTCTACACCGGAGGCGAAACGGGTATCCCAAGCGCCTTCACCGATTTTTCGGGCGAAGGCCTCGTCAGTTGGAAACTGCTGCGCATGTGGGATGGCGGAATGAGCTTCCACGGCGGGTTGATGGGGGTGGTCGCTGCAATCGTGTTCGTCACCTGGCGCGACAAACTCAACTTCCTGCGAGTGTGCGACTACATCGCCGTAAGCGTGCCTATGGGGATGCTCCTTGGGCGGCTTGCCAATTTCAACAATGGCGAGCTTTGGGGCCGCCAGACCGATGTTGCGTGGGGGATGGTCTTCCCTGGAGCGGGGGAAGTCGTTCGTCACCCAAGCCAATTGTACCAGGCGGGGCTCGAAGGGCTCGCTCTGCTGGTGGTGCTGATGCTTCTTTTCTGGAAGACGAAGGCGCGGTATCGTCCGGGCTTCCTCGTCGGTGTTTTCACGCTCGGGATGGGTGTGGCCCGCTTCGTTAACGAATTTTTCCGCGAACCCGATGCACAACTGGCTGACTTTGCAATTCGAACCGGGCTATCGATGGGGCAATGGCTGTCCGTACCGCTGATACTGATTGGATTGATTGTCACGCTTTACGCGGTGACCCGCAAACCTGTGGGTACGGGGGCGGGGAGTTCGCCCGCGACGGCCTGATCCACGACGATGACCCGCGCCTATGGCGCCCCAAGTTACGCTTGATCGAGCCTGACGGCAGCGAGACGCTGGTGTTGAGCCTCGCAGAGGCCGCAGTGCAGGCCGAGGCGGAACAGGAAGCTCGAGCGGCAGCGGAAGCCCAAGCCAAGAAAGAGGCGGAATCGCGAGCCAAGGCCGCCGCAGAAGCGGAAGCGCGCGCCAAGGCCGAAGAAGCCGCGGCTCAGGCAGAGGCCGAGGCCAGGGCCAAGCGCGAAGCGGAGGCACGTGCCAAAGCCGCCGCGGAGGCCAAAGCCAAGAGGGACGCAGAAGAAGAGGCGAGGCTTGAAGCGGCGCTGAAGGCCAAAAAGGAAGCCGAGGTAAAAGCCAAGAGGGAGGCGGAAAAGAAGGCCAGAGCCGAAGCCGCGGCAAAGGCACGCGCGGAAGCGAAAGCCAAGAAAGAAGCGGAGGCCAAGGCCAAGCGCGAGGCCGAAGCGAAAGCAAAGAAAGAGGCGGAAGCCAAAGCCAAGAAAGAAGCGGAAGAGAAGGCCAGGAAAGAGGCCGAAGCCAAGGCCAAGAAGGAAGCCGAAGCCAAGGCGAAGAAGGAAGCGGAAGAGAAAGCCAAGGCCGAAGCGGCGGCCAAGGCCAGAAAAGAGGCCGAAGAGAAGGCCAGGAAGGAAGCGGAGGAGAAGGCCAGGGCGGAAGCCGAGGCCAAGGCCAATAAGGAAGCGGAAGCAAAGGCCAAGAAGGAGGCCGAAGCCAAGCGCAAGGCCGAAGTGGAAGCCAAGGCCAAGCGCGAGGCAGAGAAGAAGGCCAAGGTCGAAGCCAAGGCCAAACGCGAGGCTGAAAAGAAGGCGGCCGCCGAAGCGAAAGCCAAGGAAGAGGCAGAGGCCAAAGCAAAAGCGGAAGCCGAAGAGAAAGCCGCCAATCTGGGTGACTCTTTCCGCCGACTTATCCGCGAAAACGGTCCGATCAGCCTCGCGCAGTTCATGGGCGAGAGCAACGCGCGCTACTACACCAGTCGCGATCCGCTCGGCGAGGAAGGGGATTTCATCACCGCTCCCGAAGTCAGCCAGATGTTTGGTGAGCTGGTCGGACTGTGGTTTGCCGATTTGTGGGTAAAGATGGGTCGGTCCGACAATATTCACTATGTCGAGCTTGGCCCCGGGCGCGGGACCTTGACCAAGGATGTTCTCCGCGCGGCCGGCAAATACGGGTTCGAGCCGCACCTGCATTTCGTCGAAGGTTCGATCGAGCTGCGCAAGATTCAGCGTCAGGAGTTTCCGGCGGTGCGCTTCCACAACGATCTGTCCACCTTGCCGGACGATCGCCCGCTCCTGATCGTTGCCAACGAATTCTTCGATGCGCTTCCGATCCATCAACTCGTGCGTTCGGCGCAGGGCTGGCACGAACGGATGGTTGGCCTTGAGGACGATCGCTTCGTTTTCGTCGCCGGCGACAAGCCGATGGATTCGGTTGTACCGGCGAGCTGGAAGAGCGCTTCGCAGGGATCGATGATCGAAACGAGCGCGGCCGCGGCCACCGTCATAGCCGAAATCGCGCAGCGTCTCACCAATCAGGGCGGAGCCGCGCTCATCATCGACTATGGGCCGACCGAACTGCGCGCCGGTTCGACTCTGCAGGCGCTCAAGAACCACAAGAAGGTCGACCCGCTCAGCCATCCGGGCGAAGCGGACATGACGGCACATGTCGATTTCGAGATGCTGCGGGACGTGGCCGAGAAGAACGGTGCCGATGTCATGGGCCTGCAGATGCAGGGCGAATGGCTGCGGCAGATGGGAATCGATGTGCGCCACGAGGCCCTGGCGCGAAAGTCACCGGGCGAAGCCGAGAAGCTGCAGCGGCAGTACAATCGCCTGGTCGATGACGGTGAGATGGGGGCCTTGTTCAAAGTGCTCGGAATTTGCGGCAGGCGCTGGCCAGACGGCGTGGGCTTCGACTGACCGCGATGTAACCATAAGTCGCATGCTGGCGAACCGGGACCAGACCTTCCGGAGTTTGTCATGATCCTGCGCCACATTCTGACTGTCCTCGCCGCTCTTGGGGCGCTTCTCGCCACGCCGGCCGTGGCGGCCGATTCGATCAATGGGCGCTGGGTTACCGAAGAGAAGGATGCGATCGTCACGATCTCGAAATGCGGCGCCACCACTTGCGGCAGGATTGCGCGCTTCCTCGTGCCGCCCCCGGACGGCCTCGATCAGCGCGACATCAACAATCCCGACCCCAAGCTCAAGAAGCGCAAGCTGCTCGGCCTGCCGGTGCTGTTCAACTTTACCGAAGAAACGACGCTCTGGCGTGGGCGGATCTACGATCCTAAGAGCGGCAAGAGCTATCGTTCGATCCTTCGCCGCAAGGGTCCGAACGTTCTCGAAGTGAAGGGCTGCATCGGACCATTCTGCCAGACGCAGATCTGGCGCAAGGCGCGTTAGAGCCCGATCTTCTTGGCCAGCTCGGCCGCCGCGTCTTCCGGCGATAGCTTGCCTTCACCTTCCCGATCTACGGCGTAGTTGGCTTCGCGCATCGCCTCGACGTCGATCGCACCGATCAAAGGTTCGAGCGCGGCGATCAGCGTCCGATCGTCGGCAATCCTGGGTGACAGCATGAGCATTGCATCGTAGCTCGGCAGAGCTTCGCGCGGGTCTGCGAGGACGACTAGCCGGTCCGCAGCGATCCTCCCATCGGAAGTGTAGGCGCTGATCACATCGGCCTCTCCCGATCGCAACGCGTTGTACATGAAAGTGGGCGAGAAGTTGCGCGTTTCGCGGAACCGCATCCCATAGGCATCGCGCACGGCGATCCATTCGGGGCGTTCGAAGAATTCGGGGTCTCCACCCACGGTCAGCTGCGGAGCGACAGGCACAAGGTCTTCGAGCGAAGTGACGCCCAGCTCTGCCGAGCGATCCTCGCGCATGGCGAAGGCATAGGCGTTTTCGAAACCCAGCCGCCCCAGGACCAGCACACCGTTCTCGCGCATGTCCCAGGCCTTGATCTCTTGGTACATTTCTTCGCGACCGACCTGATCGGTGCGTTTCATTTCGTTGGTCCAGATCGTGCCGGTGTAATCGACCGAGATGTCGATGCTGCCCGACGCGACCGCGCTGTGAACCACCGCCGAACCAAGCCCGTCGCGGTATTCGACTCGGTAGCCTGCGGCTTCGAGCCGCGACCCGATGAGCTGGGCGAGGATGTATTGCTCCGAGAATTGCTTGGAGGCGATCACGATCGCGTCCTCATCGTCGCCCGCTGCCTGATAGGTGAGTGCGGCGGCAATGCCGAGCGCCACCGCGACCATCCCGCCGGCCCATTGCAGGCGTTTGCGCTTGATGAGTCCGCGCTCGATCAGCCCGAGCAGCGCGTCCGCCACAAGCGCGAGCGCAGCGCTGGCAAAGCAACCAGCCAGGACCAAAGCCCAATTTTGTGTTTGCAGGCCTGCGAAGATCGGATCGCCAAGGCTCGGCTGGCCGATCGTGGTCGCGAGCGTCGCGGCGCCGATGGTCCAGACGCTGGCTGTTCGGATGCCGGCCATGACGAACGGCGCAGAGAGCGGAGCTTCGACCAGGGCAAGTTTCTGCCAGCCTGTCATGCCGACACCGTCGGCAGCTTCGAGCACGCCGGGGTCCAGGTTTGCCTGTGCGGTAACGGCGTTTCGGAGGATCGGCAGCAAGGCGTACAGCGCAAGGGCGAGCAGCGCCGGGAGGAAGCCCAGCGTGGGCAGGTCTTCCCCGAAAACGACGCGCAGGCTCAGCAGGATCGGAAAGAACAGCGCGAGCAGCGCCAGCGCCGGAATGGTCTGGACGAGGCTGGCAAAACCGAGGGCAAGGCGTGCCACCGGCTGCGATCGGCTGGCCCAAACGGCAAGCGGCAGGGCAACCGCGATGCCGAGCCCGATCGCGCTCGCAGCGAGCACGATATGCGCGGCGAGCTTGTCGCCGAGGCCGAGCAGGATTTCCCAAAACCCGCTCATGCGTGCGCACGCTCCATCTTGGCCAGCCTTTCGGCCTGCTGGCGCGGCACGGCCACCAGCTCTTGCGCGATCACACCGCCCTTTCCGGCGAGCAATTGCTGCGGCGTGCAGTCTGCCACGAGCAGTCCTGCGTCCATCACCAGCACTCGATCGGCAAGCAGCAACGCTTCGGCCATGTCGTGGGTGACCATGATCGTGGTCAACCCGAGCTGCTCGTGCAATTTGCGGACCCTTTCTCCAAGCGCGTCGCGGGTGATCGGGTCGAGCGCGCCGAACGGCTCGTCCATCAGCAACAATTCGGGTCCGTTCGCCAGCGCACGTGCGACGCCGACGCGTTGTCGCTGGCCTCCGGACAGTTCGTCCGGCATCCTGCCTGCCATTTCCGGTTCCAGCTCGACCAGTTCCAGAAGTTCGCCGATCCTTCCGGACGAAAGCCTTTCGCCGTCGAGCCGGGGGCCGATGGCAATGTTCTCTCCCACGCTGAAATGCGGGAACAGGCCGATGCCCTGGAACACGTAGCCGACCCTGCGCCTCAAACGCGATTGTTCAAGGTTCGTCACGTCATCGCCACCGAACAGCACCCGCCCACCGCTTGGTTCGGCAAGGGTGTTGACCATCTTGAGCAGGGTCGATTTGCCCGACCCGGATGCGCCGACTAGCGCCACGAAGCTGCCTTCAAGAACCTCGCAAGACACGCCGCCCAACGCGACAACGTCACCGTAACGACGCGTCACGTCCTCAAAACGCAGCATGGTCGCAGATTCGGGAAAGCGTCGTTCATTGGGCATGGTCATGCGCGGCAGGCGTAGCGGGCAATCTGCTATTGGGCCAGCCGCTCCAGAGGAATGGCTATCTCTGCCCGGAGGCCGGCATCGTGCCAATCCTGCCGCAAGCTGCCGCCCAACTGGTTTTCAATGGTGAGCACCATCAGGCGCGATCCGAACCCTAACCGTTCGGGGGGACTCGCTGGAGGCCCACCCTTTTCCTCCCAGACAAGTAGGGCCGTATCCGCCTTGAGCGTGATGACGATCTCGACGCGGCCGCCTGCAACGCTGAGTGCACCGTACTTGGTCGAGTTTGTAGCGAGTTCGTGAAACACCAACGCGATCGGGGTGGCGGAGCGCGGTCCGAAACTCACCCTATCGCCCGACACCTTGACCGAGCTACCCTCTCGCGGACCATAGGGCGCGGTCAGCAATTCGAGCAGGTCCAGCAGGTTGCCGCCGGAGGTCGTGTCGATCCTGACGGCCGCTTCTTGCGCGCGCGACAGGGCCTTGATCGTATCGGTCAATTCGCTGGCATAGGCCTTTACGACCTCATCGTTCCTGGCTGTGAGATGGATCAGGCTAACGACCACCGAGAAGACGTTTTTGATGCGGTGCGCGAGCTCTCCCGCGAGCAATTTCCGCTCTTCCGAGATTCGGTAGCGTTCGTCGATATCGGTCAAGGTGCCGAACCAGCGAGCGGTTTCCGGATTGTCGCTCGAAGGGACGGCGCGGGAAATCACCCATCGATAGCTTCCGTCTGCGAGACGCAGTCGCCATTCGTCTTCGAAGAATGTCGCCGTGCTCATGGCCTGGGAAAACTTCTCAAGCGACGCGTCGAAATCTTCCGGGTGGATCACTTCGCGCCAATCGTCGACGTTGCGGCGTGGTGGCAGGCCGGTGACTTCGGTGAAGCGGGCGTTGAAGTAGTCGAATTCCGGTCCGGGAGCCGCCGACCAGGCAATATCGGGCACGCTGTCGAGCATGAATTGCAGGCGGTCGGCGCTTGCTTTCAGTTCAGCAGTCGCAAGGGTCGAACTGCGATGGGTTTCGATCCTCCGCTTGACCGCTTCGGCCAGCGTCAAAAGTCCTTCGCTTTGCAGTTCGGTCAAGCCGCTGGTGCGGGGCGCCGTATCGTTCACGCAAAGCGCCCCTATCGGCACGCCTTCCGATGAGATCAGCGGCACGCCGACATAGTAGCGCAGGTGCTGTTCACCCGTAACCAGCGCGAAGCTTGCGAACCTTTCGTCATGCGTTGCATCGAGCACTTCGAGAATGTCCGAACCCAGCATTGTGTGCGCGCAGAAACTGGTCGAGCGCGGCGTTTCGCTGAGGTCAATCCCTTCGCGGGCGAGGAACAGCTGGCGTTTCTCTTCAACCAGGCTGATCGCTGCGGATGGAGCTTCGCACAGATGCGCGGCGAATCTGGCGATGCGATCGAGTTCCGGATCGCCCTCGAGCGCGCCAAGACCGAAGCTGGCGAGCAAGCGCAGACGGTTCTCCTCGTCGCAAAATTCCTGCGCCGGAGGAGTGTCCAAAGGCCACGGCTGTTTGTCGAGCAGTGTCACGGTTCGCTCCTGTCCGGTGGAAGCCCATACAACAAAGCGCGCACGGCACAAATTCGGCAGGAATCTTCGCTGCAGGTGGCCGCGCTCGGTTTGCGTGGCGGGCCTGCGCTGATATGGGCGCTGCACAGACTTGAAAGGCATTGAAAGCACTATGCGCGCTACCCCCGAATTCGATTTCCAGCTTGGCGAGAGCGCGGAGATGATCCGCGACAGCGTCGGCCGGTTCGCCGACGAACAGATCGCTCCGCTCGCCGAAAAGATCGACCGTGAAGACTATTTCCCGCAGGCCGAGCTATGGGCCGCGATGGGCGAGCTGGGCCTGCACGGCATCACCGTGGACGAAGACGATGGCGGACTGGGCCTCGGCTATCTTGAGCATGTGATCGCGGTCGAGGAAGTCAGCCGCGCCAGCGCCTCGCTGGGCCTGTCCTACGGTGCGCACTCCAACCTGTGCATCAACCAGATCCGCCGGTGGGGCAATGACGAGCAGAAGGCCAAGTACCTGCCCGGGCTGATCTCCGGCGAGCATGTCGGCAGCCTCGCTATGTCGGAAGCGAGCGCGGGATCGGACGTCGTCTCGATGAAGCTCAAGGCCGAAGCGGTGCAGGGCGGCTACATCCTCAACGGCACCAAGTTCTGGATCACCAACGCGACCTATGCCGACACGCTGGTGGTCTACGCGAAGACCGACGGGCAAGCCGGTTCGCGCGGGATCACCGCGTTCCTGATCGAGAAGGACGATGCCGGCTTCTCGATCGGCCAGAAAATCGAAAAGGTCGGGATGCGCGGCTCGCCGACGGCAGAACTGGTGTTCGACGATTGCCACATTGCCGAAGAGCGCGTGATGGGTCCGGTCAATGGCGGTGTCGGTGTGCTGATGAGCGGACTCGACTACGAGCGCGTCGTACTCGCCGGATTGCAGCTCGGCATCATGCAGGCGTGCCTCGACACCGTCATCCCGTATCTGCGCGAGCGCAAGCAATTCGGAAAGCCGATTGGCAGCTTCCAACTGATGCAGGCCAAAGTCGCCGATATGTATGTCGCGCTGCAATCGGCGCGCGCCTACACTTATGCGGTGGCGAAAGCCTGTGATGCCGACCAGACCACCCGCTTTGACGCAGCAGGAGCGATCCTGCTTGCGAGCGAAAACGCGTTCAAGGTGGCGGCTGAAAGCGTGCAGGCGCTCGGGGGCGCCGGCTACACGCTCGACTGGCCGGTCGAACGCTATATGCGCGACGCCAAGCTGCTCGATATCGGCGCGGGGACCAACGAGATTCGCCGTATGCTGATTGGCCGCGAATTGATCGGGGCGGCTGGGTGAGCGGTCGGGAAGAAATCGACGCACGACCAAATCTGATCGAGGCAAAAATCGGCGAAGGAGGCCTTCCTGAAGTCGCCATCGCCGCCTACCAGTTGAAGGGTGCATATCATTTCGGGCGGTTCCTTGCCGACATCGCAAGACACGGAGCGTTGGCCTACGCCTCCACATGGTCCCTCGATGAAAGCGACGCGCTGGAGGATATCTGCAGAGGTTTGAGCGACCAGTTGCGGGAGCAGATTGGTGACGTCACGATGGTTCAAAAGGGGGCGAAGTGACATTTCGCGGAGCAGTCTGGCATGCTCGTTGACCACTCCGAACAAAACACCCGACCTTGAAACAACCGGAGTCGTCTGATGCCCGTTTACATGATCACGCGTCTGACTATCCACGATCGCGCCGAATACGATAAATATGCCGATCGCTTTATGGAGATCTTCGATAAATATGACGGCAAGCTCCTCAGCGTCGATGAGGAGCCGCAGGTCGTCGCCGGAGAATGGACCGCGACGCGGTCGGTGCTGATCGAGTTTCCCGACAAGCCCAAGCTATTCGAATGGCTGCTGTCGCCCGAATACAAGGAAATCGGCAAGTTCCGCGACGCCGGCAGCACCGCTGAGTCGATTATCGTGAAGGGCCTCGAAGCCACGGAGCTGCCAAAGTGAGCCTTGGCTTGCTGCGTTTCCTCGGCGCGGGGCTGGCGCTCTCGCTGATGATTGGCGAGTTGATCCGCAGTTGGGGCGCGGGACGACCGATCATGTTCGTGCTCGACGATTTCTTCATGGGCGGATTGCTGTTGGTCGGCGCGATCCTGATGGCCAGGCCGTCGCGCCTGCGGTGGGGCATATTCGTCGCGGGCTGGGGGACCTGCGCCGGAATGCTCTACGGCAGCTTCTTCGGGAAAGTGTTCGCCCCGACGTCGGCCAATTCGGGCAATTTCGACCTCGGCGTGTTGACCGGGCTGATCGGTGTGGCCTTCGCCGTGTCGCTCGTCGGCCTGTGGGCCGCGATCGTTTGGAAGCCTGCCGAATGATCTGGCACTGGCTTTCAGCGGGGGTGATGGTGATTGTCGCAATCCTGCACTCGACCGGAGGAGCGAATTCTGTGCTCGAGCCCATGCTGGAGCGCGGCAATCCACTGCCCGAGATGGACATCGCCCCTTCATTGCTACGGTTTCTCTGGCACGCGCTTTCCGGCTTCATGGTGCTGTGCGCCGCCGTCGTGGCATGGCCTGAAACGCCCCGAGCGCTTGTCATCCTTATCGGATTGTTCTGGATTGCTCTGGGCTTGGCCGATATCGCGACATCGCAATTCAAACATCCCGGCTGGATTCCGATGGGGATCGCCGGAATTCTAGCGCTGATCGGGGCTTACAGATGACCGCACCTGTCCTCACATCAAAACTCGACCGAGAAGCACCTGACGCCAAGGCGCGCTTCGCACATAACAAGACGCTGGCTGACGACCTGCGCTCCACGGTTGCCGAAGCCGCTCTGGGCGGTCCGGAGAAGCATCGCGATCGTCATGTGTCGCGCGGCAAATTGCTCCCTCGCGAGCGTGTGGAACGTCTGCTCGACCCGGGATCGCCGTTCCTCGAGATCGGGCAGCTGGCTGCCAACGGCCTGTATGGCGGCGACATCAACGGTGCGGGGATGATCGCCGGGATCGGGCGCGTGTCGGGTCGGCAGGTGATGATCGTCTGCAACGACGCCACCGTGAAGGGCGGCACCTACTATCCGATGACGGTCAAGAAGCACCTGCGCGCGCAGGAGATCGCGCAGGAGAACCGGCTGCCCTGCATCTACCTCGTCGATAGCGGCGGTGCCAACCTGCCGCACCAGGCCGAAGTATTCCCCGACCGCGATCACTTCGGGCGGATATTCTTCAACCAGGCGAACATGAGTGCGCTCGGCATTCCGCAAATCGCCTGCGTCATGGGCAGCTGCACCGCGGGCGGTGCCTACGTTCCGGCCATGTCCGACGAGACGGTGATCGTGCGCAACCAGGGGACGATTTTCCTCGCCGGGCCGCCGCTGGTGAAGGCCGCGACGGGCGAAGAGATCAGCGCCGAAGACCTCGGCGGCGGCGATCTGCACGCCAAGAAATCGGGCGTGGTCGATCACTTGGCCGAGAACGACGAGCACGCGCTTACGATTGTGCGCGATATCGTCAGCCAGCTCGGCGCGAACACCGGCGCGGCGAAGGATATCGCGCTGAAAGACCCGCGCCCGCCCAAGTTCGACGCCGACGATCTCTACGCCATCGTTCCAGACGACGTCCGCGCGCCCTACGACGTGAAAGAGATCATCGCGCGGCTGGTCGATGGCAGCGAGTTCCACGAGTTCAAGCAGCATTACGGATCCACGCTGATCTGTGGCTTCGCGCACATCTGGGGGACGCCGGTGGCGATCCTCGCCAATAACGGCGTGCTGTTCTCCGAAAGCGCACGCAAAGGTGCGCATTTTATCGAGCTCGCCTGCCAGCGCCGCATCCCGCTCTTGTTCCTCCAGAATATCAGCGGCTTCATGGTCGGCGGGAAATACGAAGCCGAGGGCATCGCCAAACACGGCGCGAAGCTCGTCACTGCGGTCGCGACCGCAACGGTGCCCAAGATCACCGTTGTGATCGGCGGCAGCTTTGGTGCGGGCAATTACGGTATGGCGGGCCGTGCCTATTCGCCGCGCTTCCTGTTCACCTGGCCCAATGCGCGCATCAGCGTGATGGGCGGCGAACAGGCCGCGAGCGTGCTCGCGACCGTCCACCGCGACGCCGAGAGCTGGACCGAAGAAGAGGCCGAAGCATTCAAGGCCCCGATCCGCCAGAAATACGAGGACGAAGGCAACCCCTACTACGCCACCGCGCGGCTGTGGGACGACGGTGTGATCGACCCGGTGCAGACCCGCGACGTGCTCGGGCTTGCGTTCGCGGCGACGCTGGAGGCGCCAATTGCCGAGCGGCCCGCGTTTGGCGTGTTCAGGATGTGAGCCTTGGGGGGCGGAAAATTGAGCGGGGAATCCAATTCGAGGGTGGAAGAGGTCTGGAAAACCCTCGCGAAGGTTGTCGGTATCGTGACCCTGTTGTTTTCGATCGCTTCCGTTTCCAACTTGGTTGTCAAGGCATTCCTCATCGAGCAATCGGACCTTTTCGTCACTCTGTCCGGCTATTACAAAAGCCTCGCATATCCCATCTTTGACGGCACGATCGGCCTGATATTTCAGGCATTACAGATAGATATCGATGAGACCATCAAAGATATCTCTGTCATATACGTCATTCTTGCCTCTTCGTTCTTCTGGATGTTTCATAAGAACGAGACGAGCATCAAGGGCGATGTGGGAATCGGCAAGATCGTCGAATCCATGCTGTGGGGCCTTGTCTGGCCGCTCGCGTACTGCGTGATAATTATACTGCACCTTAGCGGCGAGGTCAGCTTCAAAGAGATTTACCCGCTTCTGATTACGAGGCTGCTATACATTCTGGGAGGTGTCGCGATTGTCATGCTTGTGAATGCGGCCATGCAATAAACCCCGCCACGCAAATTTGGTCGTCACAGGCTGTTCCGGCGTTGGCATAAGAATCTAATCCCCCTCGCATTCCCCTACGTAACTGCTAGGCCTAAGCAACAGGGCGGGCGCTTCGGGGAGAGAACACGCTTGAAACATAACGAAACGCGCAACGTCACGTTGCTCTCGCGCATCGTGAACCGGATCATCCTGTTCCTCTACAAGTGGAAGGGCTGGAGGATCGAAGGATCGCTGCCCAAGCACCTCAAGAAATATGTCATCGCCGGCGCGCCGCACACGTCGGGTTGGGACTTCGTGTTCTTCGCCGGGGCCACGCACGCCGAGAAAGTGCAGCCCAACTTCATGGGCAAGCACACCCTGTTCGAAGGAATCATGAAGAACTTCATGCTCGATATGGGCGGCATTCCGGTCGATCGCCGCAAGCCCGGCGGCACGATCGAGCAGATGGCGGCGGAGTTCAAGAAACGCACCGAACTCGCTCTGGTGATGGCCGCCGAGGGCACTCGCAAGACCGACGGCAAGTGGAAATCCGGATTCTACAACATCGCCAAGGCCGCCGGCGTGCCGATCGTTCCCGCCTATGCCGACAACGAGAAGATGATCATCGGTTTCGGCGAACCGCTTATCCCTTCGGGAAACTATGGCGAAGACCTGCTCAAGCTGGCCTTGTGGTTCCGTTCCAAGATCCCCGATTACGACCGCTACAAGGTCCTGGAACAGCAGGCGCGGGACATTATTGCCGGGAAGAACGACATCTGAGGCCGAATTGCCACGGTATCGGAGACAATTCCAAACTTCGCCATTGCGGCGCATAATTTCTCGAAGATGTATCTTTAAGCGATGCCACGCGCTTCCTATGTAACCCCAAATCAGGAGGTTTCGCGCATCATGGTACTCAGTGAAGCGGCGAGGGAAGGCGAGCGACAGCGGATCGCACAACTGGTGCTCAACCTGGTCAAGGAGCGGGGCACCGAAATCCCGTATGCTCTGGCAATCAGCGAAAGCGGCCTCTCGCGCAGCCGGTTCGAACAGTTGTTCGAAGACTATGACGACCTGTTCGATGCGATCGCGAAGATGTGGTTGCAGCCGCACATGGCCGTGATGGAAGAGGTTCTGGCGGCCGATCTCCCGCCGATCCGCAAGATGTACGAATTCTTCCGTCGACGCTTTATCATCAATCGCAACCGGTTTCAGGAAGACCCCGAATTCTTCACCATCATCTGCGAGATGGGTGCGGCCAACTTCGAACGGGTTCGCAGCTATGTCGACCTTGCCGATCACTATCAGTGCGAGCTGATCGCGGAGGCGCAGGCAGAGGGGCACTTTGCCGGACTGGAGATCGACGAGTCCCTGTCGCTGATCAACCAGATGATCTCGAACTACACCTTGCCGGATGCGATGATCTATCTCGGCGACAAGCTGACCGAAGAAAAGCTCGCGCGGATCATCGACACGATCTTTATCGGGTTGTCCCGCGAAGCGGGCGATGCCGCTTCCGGCGTCAATTCCTTGCGGGTTGCGTCCTGACCCCGGATCACCGCTCCGGATTACGAAACTGAAGCACGTTCCGGGGCAAATTCCGCCGAGGTGGGCGCAGTCGCTTTTCGGACAGAGCGTATTTCAGGCTGAGTCCTGTCATGAGCGCCGAAACCAGGATAATCAGCGCCGCCCAGACCCAATGCGGGAGCAGCAGCGCGCGCTCGATCTGGCCTGTGTCGGAAAGGATGCGCCGCCCCCCGATTACGGTCTCTTCGGTGAAGAGGTAGTTGAAATCGCGCAGCATGCTCATCGCGCCGAGGACGCCGAGGAATTGCAGGCTGAAACGCACGAAAGCGTCTTTCGCGCGCCAGGCGATCAGCACCAACAAAGCGCCCACCAACGGTAGCACCGCGACACCCACTTCGCTGCGTACGTAGATGATAACCGATACGAAGATGGCGACCGCCATCGCCACCAGGCTGGGGCGCCACAACCTGCGATGGGCGCTGGCGAGGATCAGCCCCGCTCCGACGAAGCTTGGAGCAAGCGGTCCGCCTGCCGCGATGAAGGCTTCTGTGAAGCGCGATACGTCGGTGGCCACCAGGCTCTCCGCCACTCCGGAGCCATTCGCGTAGATCACCAGCCGCTCGAAATCCTGTCCCATCAGCTCGGCCGACAGGCCGTGCCCCATCTCATGGAACCAGGTCGTCAGGATCATGAAGGGATAGATCAGGTAGTTTCCGAACGGCAGCGCCGGGAGTGCGATTACGACGATGACAGCCAGAAGCAGCCTGCCGACCTGTTCGCCCTGACTGCCCGGTTCGACCATCGATCGCATGGGTTTACGCGTCCTCGGCCTCGGCCATCAGGCGCTGCTTTCCAGCCAGCTCTTCCTCCGTGCGCGCCTTGCCGTCGACGCCCACTTTCATGCGATATCGCTCGGCGGCTTCTTCGTCTTCTGCGCGCTGTTCCTGCAGGATTGACCAGCTCGCGAGAAACAATCCAGCGACGAGCGGACCCAGGACGATGCCGGAAAATCCCGCGATCGACAGGCCGCCCAATGTTGTGACCAGGATGATCCAGTCGGGAATGCCGGTGTCGCGGCCGACGAGAATCGGACGGAGCACGTTGTCGGCTGAACTGATGATGATGAACCCCGATCCGAGAACGAAGATTCCCTGCCAGATGTCGCCCGATACGAGCAGCCATATGCCGACCGGTGCCCAAACCAGAGCCGTTCCGACCGCAGGAATGAGAGCGAGGATTGCCATCATCACGCCGAGCAAGAGAGCCGAAGGCACCCCGACAATGAACATGGTGATCGCACCGAGGGTTCCCTGCACGAGGCCGACCACGCCCGATCCTTTGATCACGGCGCGAACGATGCCGAGAAAGCGTTCCGCCAGCCGATCGGCGATCTCGCGTTCAACCGGAACAGAGTGGAGGATGGTTTCGCCGATGCGCGTTCCGTCGCGCAGCAGGAAGTAAAGTACGTATAGGCCAAGGCCGAAGCTCAAAAGGAAGCTCAAGGCCCCACTGCCGATCGAGAAGGCCTGGCTTGCCAGCATTCCCGCGCTCTCGCCGAGCAGCTGCTGTAAGCGGTTCTGGGCCTCCGACATGTCGTTCCAGCCGCTTTCGTCGACCATCTCCTGCACGGCGGTCGGCAACATGGAATAGACCTGGTTCGCCCACGCTGCGAGGTCGATCGGATCCTCCTGCAGGGCGGCGACGAGTTCGAGTGCTTCCTGGACCACCAGTGTGCCGATCCACAGCGCGGGGAGAATAACCGCCAGAAGGATGATCGTCAGGGTCAGAAGCGCCGCCGGATTGCGCTTGCCCCGGCATTTCCTGAGCGACCATTTGTAGAGCGGCTGGAACATGATCGCCGCGAGCGCCGACCACAGCAACGGCGTGGCAAACGGCCAGGCGATCCACAACGCCATGATCGTGACGGCGGCCAGCACCAGCAGAAAGCTGATTTGCTGGAGCTCACTCGTGTGATGCGGCTCTTTAGGCATGGCAGAGCATGTCGTTCATCGCGACCTAAACATCAAGGTTTGCAACGTTCAAGGCGTTGTCCTGTATGAATTCCCGCCGCGGCTCGACGACGTCTCCCATCAGGCGCGTGAAGATCTCGTCGGTCACGTCGGCGTCTTCGACCTTCACTTGCAACAGGATGCGATGTTCAGGGTCGAGCGTGGTTTCCCACAATTGCTCCGCATTCATCTCGCCAAGGCCTTTGTAGCGGGCGATCGATAGTCCCTTGCGACCGGCGGCGAAGACCGTGTCGAGCAACTGGGTAGGGCGCGATATCGCATCCTCGCCGACGATCGTCGAGGCTTCGTCGGCCTCCAAATCGTCATCGGGCAGTGTCTCGGAACCGTCTGCGACATCGCTGCCTTTGATCAGGCGAACGGGCGAGGCATAGGCTTCCGCCTGGAGCGACGCGAGGCCATGCAGCTTGTGCGCTTCGGCGCTGGTCAGGAATCGCGCTTCGATATTGTGGACATCGGTCACGCCGCGCCACAGCCGATCGAAACGGACCGATCCGTCGTCGAGCACTTGCGCGTCCCATTTGGCTTCGGAGTCGCCTTGCTGCATTCTTCGTGCCGTCAGGTCGAGCGCACCCGCGCGTTGTTCTGCGGTCAGGGTCGGGTCCAGTGCGCCGGACAAAGCCATCTGCTCGACAATGGCGGGATCGTAGCGCCGCGGGATGAAGCCAAGCAGGCTGCGCAGCCTGAGCGCGTTGTCGATCAGGCGGCGCAGGTCTTCACCGGATCGGGCCCCGCCCGAAGTTTCGAGAATTCGCCCTTGCAACCCTGCATCGACCAGATAGCGATCAAGTGCGCCCTGGTCCTTCAGATAGACCTCGCTCTTGCCCCGCGTCACCTTGAACAAGGGGGGTTGGGCGATGAACAGGTGACCGGCCCGCACGATTTCGGGCATCTGCCGATGAAAGAATGTGAGCAGCAGCGTGCGGATATGCGCACCGTCGACATCGGCGTCGGTCATGATCACGATCTTGTGGTAGCGCAGCTTTTCGATGTCGAATTCGTCGCGAATGCCCGTGCCCATTGCCTGAATCAGCGTGCCGACTTCCTTGGACGAAATGATCCGATCGAACCGCGCACGCTCGACGTTGAGGATCTTGCCCTTGAGCGGCAGGATCGCCTGGGTTTTGCGGTCGCGGCCCTGCTTCGCCGATCCGCCCGCCGAGTCACCCTCGACCAGGAACAGCTCGGCCTTGGTCGCATCGCGCTCCTGGCAATCGGCGAGTTTGCCGGGCAGCGAGGCGACGCTCATCGCGCCCTTACGGCTCATTTCGCGCGCCTTGCGCGCCGCTTCGCGCGCGGCCGCCGCGTCGATGATCTTCTGGATGATCGCCTTGGCGTCGGCAGGGTTTTCCTCGAGCCACTCGCCCATCTTCTCGCCCATCAGGCTTTCGAGCGGTTGGCGGACTTCGGAGGAAACCAGCTTGTCCTTGGTCTGCGAAGAGAACTTCGGATCGGGCAGTTTGACGCTGACGATGGCGGTCAGGCCCTCGCGCATGTCTTCACCCGACAGCGACACCTTTTCCTTCTTGAGCAGCCCCTCGCGATCGGCATAGGCGTTGAGCGTGCGGGTCAGAGCGGCACGGAAGGCCGCCAAATGCGTACCGCCATCGCGCTGTGGGATGTTGTTGGTGAAGGTGAGGACGTTCTCGTAATAGCTGTCGTTCCATTGCAGTGCGACATCGATACCGATGCCTTCTTTCTCGGCAGAGACGGAGATAGGGGCGTTGATCAATGGCTGTTTGTTGCGATCGAGCCATGAAACGAACGCGCCAATCCCTCCCTCATAGAACAGGTCGTGCTCAAGGACGTCTTCGTGTCTCTTGTCTCGCAGCAGGATGCGCACGCCGGAATTGAGGAAAGCAAGTTCGCGATAGCGATGCTCGAGCTTTTCAAAGTCGAATTCGGTAACGTTCTTGAACGTGTCGGTTGAGGCCTTGAAAGTGACGCGCGTGCCTTTCTTGAGGCCGTCCTCGTCACCGTTCGAATCCACCGGCGGTGCATCGCCTTTCACTTCGAGCGAGTTCACGGCATCGCCGTGCTCGAAGCGCATCCAGTGCTCCTTGCCTTCGCGCCAGATCGTGAGTTCGAGCCATTCGGACAGCGCGTTGACAACCGACACGCCGACGCCGTGAAGACCGCCCGATACCTTGTAGGCATTGTCGTCGGACGTGTTTTCGAATTTTCCGCCCGCATGCAGCTGGGTCATGATGACTTCGGCTGCGGAGACGCCCTCTTCCTTGTGCATTCCGACCGGAATGCCGCGGCCATTGTCCTCGACGGAGACGCTTCCGTCGGGGTTGAGCTCGATCAGAACGAGGTCGCAATGCCCAGCCAACGCCTCGTCGATGGCGTTGTCCGACACCTCGAAAACCATGTGGTGCAGGCCCGATCCGTCATCGGTGTCGCCGATATACATGCCGGGGCGCTTGCGAACCGCATCCAAGCCCTTGAGGACCTTGATCGAATCCGCACCGTATTCGCCCTGCATCTTTGCGTTTTCAGGCGTGTTTTCGCCGTTTTCGGGAGTGTTCTCGTCCATGCCGATTATATAGGCGCTGCGAGGGCGATTCCCAAACTTTCGCGGCGTTCATGGCGCGCTTTTCCACGGTCTGCAGAAGCGCGATTCAGTCCATCGTCAACGCGTCGATGATTTCAGGAAATCTTATCGTTTTCGGATAGGCCCAAGGGATTTCGACCGCCACGCCTTCGCGGAGCAATATCTTCACATTGTTGGCGGCGCCGGCGTAGGTGACTTCCAGCTTTTCAGCGATGTCTGTCACCCGAAGGACGGGGCGTTCGAATGCGAGGTCGATGATTTTCAGAATAAGCGCGGAACGTCGTGCAGTCTGAAATTGCTCGTGGTAACTGGTCTGAAGTTCCTGGAGCTGTTCTACGACACTTATCGTCTCACTCGCGGATTCCGCGACTGCGAGTAGAAAGAATTCAAGCCAGCCGACCCAGTCGCCGCTCCGTGAGACTTCGTACATGGTGTCGATGTAGCGATCCTTATGCCCCTCAAGCCAAGGGCTCATGTACAGCAGGGGCTGTGGCAGGGTTTCGTAGTCCGCAAGCATTAGCGCGATCAGCATTCGTCCGACGCGACCGTTGCCGTCGGCAAATGGATGGATCGCCTCGAATTGGTAATGTGCCATAGCTGCATCGACCAGCGGTGAGGCGTATTCGCGCCCTTCGCGGTTGATGTAGGACATCAGTTCGTCGATTGCTTTCGGCGTCTCTTTCGGGGGCGCGGGTATGAAACGCGCATTCTCAATGTTTCCGCTTCCGCCGATCCAGTTCTGGTCGCGTTTGAATTCGCCTGGTTCTATCTTCGCGCCACGATGACGAGAAACACCGCTCAGCAGAGTGCGGTGCGCGTTGCGGATCATCCGCGAAGATATCGGCAGATTATCAAGATCCGCGATCGATTGCTCCAATGCCCTCGCGTAGTTCAGGACTTCGCGAGTTTCGTTGCGGTCGCCAGCCGCTTTCCCGCCTGCTTCCAGCAGCAATAGGTCGCTCAGGGTCGTGTATGTACCCTCCATTCCGGACGAGGAGACTGCTTCGCGTCGTTGCAGAGGTCTGACCAGCACCATTGGGTTGGCGATGGTTCGACCAATCCCTTTGAGTTCCCCGATGTTTTGTGTCGCTTGTGAAAGAAGTCCTAAAAGTGGTGACAAATCAATGGATTTTGGTGGTAATGAGTCTGGCAAGAATGCTTTGCGACCGCCAAGCGTTGGGATCAAACTGCCTGTGGAATGCTCGCCGAAGCCATTTTTGTCCATTAAACGGAACTACAAAGCAACGACGCCACTTTCAACGGAAAACCGGTTTCGTATAATATGCGAAACCGGTTTGATATTTCCGTTTAATCCGAATCGAACGTTTCAAGAGTGATTCCATGAACGATCCGTCTGCCCAAGCGCTTATGCAGGAACGCCTCGCCGAACCGTTCGGCTCTTTCATCGGGATCCTGACCGAATGGTCGCGCATCCAGCCCGACGCGCTGGCCTTGGTCGATGATTCCCGCGAGGTCTATTGGGCGGAGTTGATCGGAGAGATTGAACGGCTCGCGGCACGGCTGATCGAGACCGGGCTCGAGCGTGGGCAATCGGTCGCCATTCTTGGCAAGTCGTCGGTCGAATATGCGCTGGTCTTCCTTGCGGCTGTGCGCGCCGGGGGCGTTGCTGCGCCGCTCACGACCAGTGCGTCGCGCGAGCAACTGGAGGGCATGGCCAAAGATTCGGGCGCGCGGCACCTGTTCATCGATGCGGGCAAGGCTGCGGAACTGGGTCCGGAATTCATGTCGGAGATGATCCGCGTCCCGCTGGAGGAGATCGAACGATGGATGGCGCCGCCGGGAAGCCGTGCACCGGATTTCGGCCCCGAGCCAGGCGACCCCTTCAACATCATCTATTCGAGCGGCACGACCGGTATTCCAAAGGGGATCGTGCATTCGCACCAGATGCGCTGGCGGCAGTTCGGCGCGACCGCGCTGAGCTATCTTGCCAGCGGTCTGGAGGTAAGATCGCTCGCTTCGACCCCGTTGTACTCGAACACCACGATGGTGGCTTTCCTCGCTCCCTTGCTGGCAGGAGGCGCCGTCCGAGTAATGGGCAAGTTCGACTGCGCACGCTGGCTGGACAACGCGCAGGACGACAAGGCGACGCTGACCATGCTGGTGCCCGTGCAATACCAGCGGCTTATGGACTTTGACCGATTCGACCAGTTCGATTTGTCCTCGCTGGCGATGAAGTACTGCACCTCCGCCCCCTTCTCCGCCGAATTGAAGCGCGAGGTACTCGAACGCATGCCCGGCGGGCTGGTTGAAATCTACTCGATGACCGAAGGCGGCGTCGTCTGCCTGCTGGCCGCACATGAATTTCCGGACAAGCTGCACACGGTCGGCAGGCCGGCACCGGGAAGCGAGCTCAAAGTGCTTGACGATGAAGACAATCCGGTGCCGCCCGGAACGCCCGGCAACCTGATCGGGCGCTCGCAAACGATGATGTCGGGCTACAAGAACCGACCCGACAAGACATCCGAAGCGCAGTGGGTCGATCCGGAAGGCGGCGTGTGGATGCGGATGGGCGATATCGGGCGGGTAGACGAGGATGGCTTCGTCGAATTGGTCGGCCGGGCCAAAGACATGATCATTTCGGGCGGGTTCAACATCTATCCGAGCGATCTCGAAGCTGAGCTCGAGCGGGAGCCGGACGTGATCGAGGCGGCGGTTGTCGGCTTGCCGTCCAGGCAATGGGGCGAAACGCCGGTCGGCTTCGCCGTGCTGTCGGATCGCGCGCGCAGCCCGGAGGAAATCATGGCCGCGGTGAATGCGCGGCTCGGCAAGACCCAGAGGCTTTCGGCCCTCCACAAGATCGACGAAATGCCGCGCAGCCACATCGGTAAGCTGCTCAAAACCGAATTGCGCAAAATTGCTGAGCGCAAATAGCGCGAGCCGGAAGCGCTCCTCACTCTGCGCTTCCGGCCCGGCATTCTTGGCTGGAATGTCGCCAGGTGGCGTCGGAGTCAGACGATCAGCGTGTTGAACGAGATCGTGCTGATGCCGAGGGCGATCACCATGGCGAACGCCTTTTCTGCAAAGATGGTCATCTCAACGTACTCCTGATTCTGCGGACGGCCATGTGCCGTGCTTACATGGATAGATACGTATCGACGTGCAATTTTGTTACATTACTAGGCACAGTAATTACCGATCAGCGCAATCGAAATAGGCGATTAAGGCAATTGATAGGCTAGTCCAATAACAAGGTTTGAGACGCGGCCACCTGTTGGGGGGAGGAATGGGGTGGCCGCGTCTCGCTCGCTGCACTGCCGACCGGTCGGGCTGAAGGGCGATCCCGATGCGCTCATCCGGGCGCATCGAACCCTGGGCCCATGACCGAAATTCGAGACCCACAGCGCAGGGGGAAGGCGCTGATGTTGCGATCGCAGGGCAGGGGCACTGGAATACCCGCATCTGCCTATTCGATCGCCGGGCCGCGTGTCGGCGGCAAGCTGACCGACAGGCGCTTGCCGCTTTGCGATCTCGCGCCGTCGAGCCGACGAGGACAGGGCGGAGAGAGGTGCCTGTACCTGCGTCGTGGCGGCTAAATGGTGTTCGATTGCGTCGAACTCAAATGCTAAAAGCTGTAGATTGGTTGCGTTTTTCGCAATTTTACTGCGATCCGTTTTTGGCCCCAGTGCAAAGCGGCCGCCGGCTCACACCGACGGCCGCAGGGATTGTTAAACCTTTGGAGCCGCTTAGTTGGCGGCGACTTGCCCGCCGGCGCGCGATCGCGTCGCCAGGACCCGCTCGGCTTCGGCAAGAGCGGCGGTGCGGGCTTCGGCCAGGCATTTTGCGTCGACGATGTCGCGGCCAAAGCCGTAACGCGAATTGCTTTCGATCGTACAAGCCTTGCGCAGCCGCGCTTCGGCCCGCTGCTCAAACTTTTCACGGCCATTTTCGGTCGCAAGATCGATATCGCCAATCGCAATGCGAACCGTCACGACCTCGTCGCTGGCCAGCGACGTTGCATGAACGGGGGCTGCGACCGCAGCGAAGGCGAGAAGGGGGAGGGCGAAACGCATATTCTGGAACTCCAAAGCTTTGGTGCAATGCACAAGATGATTGTGCAAATGCGAATGACGCCGCGCGGTTCCACAAAATTGCGCAGCTATCGATGCAATTTTCGCCACTGATCTTTGCTGTGATGCAACATTGGTGCAAAGATCACCGGATGCCGTAGCGGAAGGTGAATGGGCTGCAGTCCAGCGGGGTTGGCGCTTAGCTACGCTCGATGTGGTGAGACAATGGCCCCACGGGTAACTCGTTCGTCAGGTTCCCTTTTGTCATGATGGAAGGTTGCATCGTTGCCGAAATCTCTCATGCTTGCCGCGTCGCTTGCGGCCACTCCGGTCCTGGAACAGGCTGAAGACTCGGTGAGCGCCGTCGCTATTCCGGGTGCTGAAACCTTCGAGCCATTGCTCAAGCAACACGACGTACCGGGCGTCTCCTATTCCGAATTGCGCAATTGCGAGGTGGTCGCCACGTCCACGGCCGGGCTGGCGAACATAGCGCAAGGCCGCAAGGTGACGAATGCCACTCTGTTCGAAGCCGCCTCGCTGTCCAAACCGGTCTTCGCATGGCTTGTGATGGATCTCGAGCGCAACGGAGTGATCGACCTGGACCGCCCCTTTGCCGATTTCGGCTTCGATTGGCCGCGCATTGCGGACAAAGAGCGCTACGCCCTCCTGACGCCTCGGCTTGTGTTAACCCACCGCACTGGTTTGCCGAACTGGACCGGGAATTCACTCAATCCGGATCGGGCCGATCCGCTGGAGTTCCGCTTCGATCCCGATACCGATCACAGCTACTCAGGCGAAGCGATCCAGATACTCCAGCGCTTCGTTGAAGACATGACCGGCAAATCGCTGGGCGTGCTGCTTCGCGAACGGCTTGGCAGCGTAATGCCGCATTCGAGCTTCAACGATAACTATGCCAGCGGAACGTCGACGTCGCGCGGCTATGAAAAGGCCAGCACGCCGAACGAGGGCGACCGCGACATGATGCCAGTCGGGCAGGTGGAACTAGCGGCAGCCTCGCTTGCCACTACCGCCGCCGACTATGCCGCCTTCATGGGACTCCATTGCCGCGGCGAAGGGTTGCCGCAGACCAGCTACACGGAGATGCTGCGCGCCCAGACGCCTGAACGCATTACCGATGAAGGTTTCCCGATCAGGTGGGGCCTTGGCTGGTCGCTGGTCACGATCGAAGGACGCAAATTCGTGATGCACACCGGAGATAACGGCGAATACCGCGCTTTTGCCGGCTTCTATCCCGACACTGGGGAGGGGTTGGTCATGCTGACCAACGGCAAACAGGGCACCGCGCTGATCAACGAATTCCTCGGGCTTGACGGCGGCTCCCGAGGCGATGATTCACAAGAAGGCGACTGACCTGCTGGACAGCGCAAGGTCGCGTCCTTAACCCGCGCCCATGGACGCAGACCACCTTCCCGATTCCATCCTCATCGTCGATTTCGGCAGCCAGGTAACCCAGTTGATTGCGCGCCGCGTGCGCGAAGCCGGGGTCTATTCCGAGATTGCTCCCTTCAGCATGGCCGAAGAAGCGTTTCGGCGACTCAACCCCAGAGGGATTATCCTCTCCGGTTCGCCCGCAGGTGTGCCGGAGGAAGGCTCCCCGCGCGCGCCGCAGAGCTTCTTCGACGCGGGCGTCCCGATCCTCGGCATTTGCTACGGCCAACAGGTGATGAGCCACCAATTGGGCGGCGAAGTACGGCCCGGACACGAGACGGGCGAAGGCGGCGAGTTCGGGCGCGCCTATCTGACCGTGACCAAGGATTGCGCGCTGTTCGACGGGATGTGGCAGATCGGCGAGCGTCACCAGGTGTGGATGAGCCATGGTGACAAGGTTACCCGCTTCGCCCCCGGCTTCGAGATCGTCGCCACAAGCGACGGTGCCCCTTTTGCGGTGATCGCCGACGAGGAACGCAAATTTTACGGCACCCAGTTCCACCCCGAAGTGGTTCACACGCCCGATGGCGGCAAGCTGCTCGCCAATTTCGTCCGTCATGTCTGCGGGCTCAAGGGCGACTGGACCATGGCCGAGTTCCGCAAGACCAAGATCGACGAAATCCGTGCGCAGGTCGGTTCGGGACGGGTGATCTGCGGGCTGTCGGGCGGGGTCGATTCCGCGGTCGCGGCGGTGCTGATTCACGAAGCGATCGGCGACCAGCTCACATGCGTGTTCGTCGACCACGGGCTGATGCGGATGAACGAAGCCGAACAGGTCGTCGCGCTGTTCCGCGACAGCTACAACATCCCGCTGGTTCATGTGAACGCAGAGGAGCAGTTTCTGGGTGGGTTAGCGGGAGTCACCGACCCCGAGAAGAAGCGCAAGTTTATCGGCGGAGCGTTCATCGACCTGTTCGAAAAGGAAGCCAAGGCCGTGGGCGGGGCGGATTTCCTCGCGCAGGGCACGCTCTATCCCGACGTGATCGAGAGCGTCTCTTTCACCGGCGGGCCGAGCGTCACGATCAAGAGCCACCACAATGTCGGTGGCCTGCCCGAACGCATGAACATGGAACTGGTCGAGCCGCTGCGCGAACTGTTCAAGGACGAGGTCCGCGCATTGGGCCGCGAGCTTGGCCTGCCCGAAGCCTTTGTCGGCCGTCACCCCTTCCCCGGCCCCGGCCTCGCGATCCGCATTCCCGGCGAAGTCACCAAGGAACGCTGCGACATCCTGCGCAAGGCCGATGCGATCTATCTCGAGGAAATCCGCAATGCCGGTCTCTACGACGCGATCTGGCAGGCCTTTGCGGTGCTGCTGCCGGTCAAGACCGTTGGCGTGATGGGAGACGGGCGCACCTATGACAGCGTCTGCGGGCTACGCGCCGTAACCTCGACCGACGGCATGACGGCGGATGTGTTCCCGTTCGATGCAAGCTTCCTGACACAGGTCGCGACCCGGATCGTCAACGAGGTGCAGGGCATCAACCGGGTGGTGTACGATTACACCAGCAAACCGCCGGGGACGATCGAGTGGGAGTAATATCCAGGCGGCGGAGGCCTGCGCCCGACAGCTAACCCCAGACAGATCGGTTAGGCCTGGCTGAGCGGCGTTTCCGCAAGGCTGCGCGCAAGTTGATCTTCGCTCATTTTGTATTTGGATGCGACCCGCGAAAATGAGACGTGCAGGTGGTCGTTGTGACCGGCAAAACTCCTGACGCCCCGGACATCCGGATCATTGAACAGGATCGAGACGCCCTCCGAATCCGCACGAATGATATCGACAAGCGCTTGCGTCTTCCCGCGTGAGTAGGCGCTGCTTCTGAAAGTCAGCCGCGTCCCGGTTTGGCCGTCGTGCCTTAGGGGACGGATGTCGACCTGTTGACCATTCCTGTGGCTTGAGTGCGGGTGGTGCCGGCCACCACGATAGCGCGATATGTTGCCTATCTCCGCCGTTGTCCCGGTGTCTCGCGTAAACTGGGCGAGGTACCTTTGCATGCGCGCAACGGTATCTTCCGTGCCGAACTGGTCGTTCCCGTCGCGATTGTAGGTGACGTAACCATCGCCGCTAGCAGGCAGCAGCCAACAGACGGTGTTGAGGCTTCCGTTCTTGCGAATGGCGCCGAAATCGAGGCCCAAGGCCTGAAATGTCCGGCGACCGGCCTGACCATCCACAGCCAACGCATTGGCCGACTGATAATCCAGCACGGCCTGCTCGGTGCCCGGGCCAAAATCTCCATCCAGCGACAATGCTCGCCCAAGCGATCTATTTATTGCATCTTGCAACCAAAGAACTGGCGTTCCCTTTGACCCCTTCACCAGAGAAAAATTCATCGCAAACACTCCCCCCCAATCAGAACGACACAACGTTTATCACTCGTCTTCTCTGGCTGCTAGCTAAAGAACGCGAGCGAATTCAAACGAGCCCTGTAGGTGAAGGAGGCCTTTCCGGGCTGGCCAAGAGCGGCCCTTGCAGACGCAACCTTTGCGCATGTTGCGGCGTATTGTAAGGGCACGTCCACACTTCCAATTGAGGCCGCTCCGAATGACCACCTTCCGTCCCACTGGGCTAGCCGCCATAGCTGCCGCCGTCCTTTCGCTTGCAGCCTGCCAGCAAGCTCCCGCCGAAGCGCCTCCACTGGCGGAAGGCACGTGGACCGTCGATAGCGAAGACTCCCGCCTTTCCTACGTCACCGTCAAATCGGGCGAGATCGCCGAGAACAATTCCTTCTCCGGCCTGTCCGGTACCGTCGCGCCCGATGGCGCGGCGACGGTCGAGATCGATCTCGCCACGGTCAGCACCGGCGTCGACATTCGCAACGAACGGATGCGCGAGATTTTTTTCGACGTCGCCGAATTCCCGACCGCGACGATCACCGCTGAGGTCGATCCGGCTGCGTTCGAGGCGCTCGATATCGGTGAAAGCACAACGCAGGCGCTGAAGGGTACGCTCAGCGTGAAGGGCGCGGAAACCGCCCTCGATACCGAAGTCGACGTCACTCGCATTTCGGACGATCGTGTGCTGGTCGTCTCGAAAGACCCGGTCATCGTCTACGCCGACGCTCTCGACCTGACAGAAGGGCTGTCCCAGTTGCAGGAGCTTGCCGGGCTGCCTTCGATCACGCCTGCCGTGCCGGTGACATTCTCGATCGCATTCGAGCGCTGATCGCTCAAACCTCGTCCTCTTGCCGACCGTCTTCACCCACGCAGTCGTTCCGCTGGCGATCGCCGTAGCGGCAGGGAGTGGGCGAATCTCGCCAAGACTGGCTGTTGCCGGAGCATTGTTCTCCGTGTTGCCCGATGCCGATGTGATCGGCTTCGGACTGGGAATCGACTATGCCGACGACTGGGGACATCGTGGGGCGACGCATTCTCTCGCATTCGCCGGTCTATGCGCAGGCGCCGCGGCGCTGGCATGGCGCGAAGCTCGATCCCTCGTCGCCTTCCTGTTCCTGACATTCGCGATGGCGAGCCATGGCTTGCTCGATACACTCACCGACGGCGGGCTGGGTTCCGCCTTGTTGTGGCCGTTCGACCAGGCCCGGATCTTCGCGCCCGAAACTCCATTGCGGGTCTCCCCTATTGGCGCGGGGTTCTTCTCGGCGCGCGGGGTGGAAACGCTGTTGTCCGAGATTCGCTGGATCTGGCTCCCATGCCTTGCGATCGCGTCAGTCGGCAGGTTGGCCCGTCGACACAGCCCAGGTCCGAAGAGCTGACCAAGGCAACCTACTCTTCGGCGGCTATCCTGACATAGGTATCATCGCCGAAGGTCACGCTGATCCTGCCAGTTTCGTCAGGGAAGAAGGTCCCTTCCTGTCCATCCTGCGGGTCGATGAAAGTCGCCTCACCGGTCTTCACCAGTCGGAATGTGTAGCCCGACGGGGCCTTGCCCACCAGTTCGGGCGGGTCTGCGGTCAGCGAAAACGCGACTGCCTCGGCCCCGGCGCGCGCGTAATCGCCGGTGAAAGCAGCGAGTTCCTCGGCGTCTGCGGCCATCCTCGTGCGCTTGAGCAATTCGGACGTGGGCCAGCCATAGGTCACATTGGCGGTGCGTCCGATATCGCCGACCATCGGCCAGCCATTCTGCGCATTGGCGACGGTAACGATCGCGTCACCCGAAGCGGGATAGGCCATGAAATTCGACTTGTATCCGATATTCGATCCGGAATGGCTGAGCCGGATCGCACCGTTCACTTCGGCAACGCCTATTCCAAGCCCGTAATCGGCTGCGACCGGCTTCGTCATCGCCCGCGCCACCGCCGGTGCGATGCCGCCATTTTCGTCGCCGTCGAGCGCGCGCAGCAACGCGGCCAAGAACAGGGCATACTCGCTTGGCGTGCTCCACAGACTGGCCGCCGCCTGCTCGGGATGGATCCGCCAGCCACCCTCGACGGGCTGGCCGTCGACGATCGTGGCGGCGGCCACATTGTCGCGAGCGAAGCTTGCGGGTGGCGCAGAGGCAAAAGTGCTCCGCTCCATGCCAAGGGGATCGAGGACCAGCCTGCGCATGGCGGCTTCGAAGCTTTCTCCGGTGACGCTCTCAACCCAATATTGTGCAATCGTATAGCCGCCGCCCGAATAGCGGCGCTCGCCGTCGGGATTGGGGCTGATCGCCACCGGATCGGTGTTGGTCGCACCCCTGCCTTCGATTACGTCCTTTGCGGTGGGAACAGGTCCGCTCGAAGCGTAGCCCGGGAAGCCCGAAACGGTCGCACCGCTGGTGTGCGAAAGCAGCCCGCGCAAGGTAATGGGCAAGCCCCCGGGGTTGAGCCGGGCCAGGTCGAGGCCCTCCAGATCGGCCGAGATATCGTCTTCGAGACCCACGCGCCGCTCGAAAGCAAGCGCGACGATGCCCGCGGCTGCGACCGTTTTCGACAGCGAAGCGAACTGGAAAAGCGTGTCCGAATCCGCCGTTCCGCCATAGGCGCGCGCCCACGACAATTCGCCATTGCGCAGGACGGCAGTGCTGACGGCCGGAATCCCTAGCTGCGAGCGGCGTTCCTCCAGCGTCTGGCGGTTGGCTTCTTCGCCCTCGAAGCTGACGAGAGGGACCAGCCCGGCTTCGATCTTCGCCTGTTCGGGCGGTTCGGGCGGTTCGATCGGCTCGTGCGCCATGGCCGGAACTGGCATGGCGATTGGCACGAAGCAGAGAATTGCGAGTACGCGTGTCCGAAATGTCATAATTGCACTGGTGGCGAGATTGGTCACACGCATCAAGTGCTTGCCGACCAAGGATAGGCTCGCCACGATAGGCGGGATGCAATTGCCGCTAGGTCCCGACCCTCGAACCGAAAAGCTGCGCCAAACGCAGGCCGCCTTGATCGACCGGTTCGGCCGGATCGTCCGCCCGCCCGACAAGCGTCGCGATCCCGTTTGGGTCCTGGTCCACGGGGTGATCGGCGCCCAGACCAAGACGGCGGCGTCCAACGCTTCGACCGACGCCCTGATCGACGAATTCGGATCGTGGGAAGAGGTTGCGACCGTGCCGGTTGAAGGGCTCGAAGCGCGGCTCCGAAGGCAGACATTCCCGAGCGTGGCCGCCGAACGGCTCAAGGCTTGCCTCAATGCGATCATTGCGGAGCGCGGTTCCGTCGATCTGCGCCATCTTTCCAACTGCGATACAGCCGTAGCGATGGCGTGGCTTGAGACACTGCCGGGCGTTGCCCGCAAGATCTCCGCCGGAGTCATGAACGCCAGCACGTTCGAACGCAAAGCGATGGTGATTGATGGGCACCACCGGCGGATCATGCAGCGCATGGGCATGGTGGCTTCAAAGGCCGACACCGCGCGAGCCTATGATGCGTTGATGCCGGTCGTGCCTCAGGAATGGAGCGCAGCCGACATCGATGAGCACCACCTGCTGCTGAAGAAGCTCGGCCAGACATTTTGCCGCCCCCGCAAGACACAGTGCGATGGCTGTCCGGTGAAGGCGGATTGCGAAACCGGATCGACGCGAGCAGGGTGAAGCAGTTCATTCGGGAAATCCCGCCCGGATTCATCCACTTGCGCCGTTCACGCGTATCTCATCCGGGAGGCGAAGGAGACACCGAATGATGTATCGCGCCGCTCTTCCCACGCTGCTCCTCCTTGGCACTTCGACCGCGCAGCCCGCCGGCGCACAGCCTCTGTCCACGGATGAAGTGCAACGCGTCGAAACGGTGTTGGCCGAAACGGGGGCGGAGGATGCGCCAGGCGTTGCAGTCGGCATTGTCCGCGGCGGCGAAGTGGTGCTGGAACGCTATGTCGGCCTCGCCGACCTGTCGCATTCGATACCTCTCGGTCCCGAGACCCGTGTCAACATCGCTTCCAACGCGAAGCAGTTCGTTGCGTTGATGGTGCTCGATCTTGCCGAACGGGGCGAGGTCGATCTCGACGCCGATTTCCGCACCTATCTGCCCGATGCAATGCCTGGAATCGGAGAGGCAATCACCGTCAAGAACCTGCTGACGCACACCAGCGGCATTCGCGACGTTTACGACCTGTGGGCGCTGACCGGGATCACCTGGTACAACAATCGGCTGCGCAATCGCGAGGCGATGGAGCTTCTGAACCGCCAGACGGCACTCAATTTCGCGCCGGGTGACGAGTATCTTTACAGCAATTCCAATTACATCCTGCTCGCCGAAATGATTGCCGAGGTCACCGACGAACGCTTTGACGAATATGCGCGTGAATTTTTCGCGCGGCTTGGCATGGAGTCGACCGGATGGAAGCGGACCAACGGATCAATCGTACCCGATCTCGCGCGGGCCTATGGCAATTGGAATGGCTGGCGCGAGGATCCTGCGATCGCGAACCTGTTTGGCGACGGGTTTCTCTACACGACGCTGCCGGATCGGCTGGAGTGGGAAAGGCAGCTGCAGGGTTCGCCATCGCCGCTTGCCCGTGCCCTGATCGGGCGCAGTCAGCAACGCCCCGACGAGACGCTGCCCGGCGATTATGGATTCGGTCTCGAAATTGGCGAGTATCGCGGCCTGCCCGAAGTATCGCATGTCGGCAGCACAGGCGGCTACAACGCCCATTTACGGCGGTTTCCCGATCAGAACCTCGCCGTCGTCGTTATGGGCAACACGACCGAGATCGGCGTGGTTGCTCTGGGCCGGGCCTTGTCGGACGCGCTGCTCGAAGATGTCTACCCTTCCGCTTCGGCCTATCCGACTGAGCCGGAAACATTGCTTGCCCGTCCGGCCAATTCCGATGTCACGGGTCGGTTCGTCACTGCATCAGGGTCAATCATCCGCATCGTCGAGCGTGAAGGAGAACTGTTCCGCGAGCTCGATGGCAGGGATCCGGCGCGACTGGTGCATGAACGCGGCAACCTGTTCGAGTATGAAACCGTGCCGGGACTGAAGATCGCATTCGACCGCACCGAAGCGGGCGAGCGCCGGTTCCGGATCTATTATCCGGGCCAACCGGTGTCTTCCGGCCTGCCGTTGCCGCCGCCTCCCGAAGACCCGGGAGAGAAACGTGCGATCGAAGGTCGCTACATCAACGCCGAAACCGACACCGAAATCGTGATTGCGTTCAAGGATGGCGACGCGTTTGCGATGACCAAGAATGGCCGCGAGCGCGAAGCGGCGATGATTAGCCCCAACCTGCTCGCCTGGAACAATTACCGCTTCCGTTTCCAGCGCAGCGAAGACGGCGCCGTAGAGGCACTGCTGGTCGACAACAATCGTATCCGCAGCGTCCGGTTCGATCCCGTCGATGCTCGATAGTGCGCAAATCGAAGAGGTGTTTCGGCGCCTGTCCGAGGCGATGCCGGGGCGGACCAGTAATGCCAAAGGCCCAAAGGGTCAGCCCGACGCCTTCCGGTCGTGCGTTTCCTGCATGCTTTCGGCTCAGTCGCTCGATCGCAACACCGCTGCGGCGTCACGCGCTCTTTTCGAGCTGGCGAGAACGCCAGAAGAAATGATCGCGCTCGACGATGCAGTCATTGCCGAGGCGATCAAGCCGTGCGGCCTCTACAACAACAAGGCGAGGAACATCCGCAAATTCTGCACCGCCTTGCTCGAAGACCACGGAGGAGTGGTACCCGACACGCGTGAAGGGCTGATGAGCTTGCCCGGGATCGGCCGTAAATGCGCCGACATCGTTTTGAGCTTCACGTTCGGCAAGGACGTGATCGCGGTGGACACCCACGTCCACCGTGTCTGCAACCGGATAGGACTGACTGCGGCTCGCTCTGCCGAGAAGACGGCAGAGCAATTGGAAGCACACTCCCCACGATGGGCGATGGCCGACGGGCATTTCTGGCTGATCCAGTTCGGCAAGCGTGTTTGCCGCTCGCGAATTCCCAAATGCGGGATCTGCGTCGTCAGCGACCTATGCGAGACGGGCCCGATCGGTAGCGAAAGCGAGTGACGCTACGACATACTGGACCCTGCCACAGGGCTTGAAAATGCGTGCTTGCGCGCCCGTCGATTCTCCGCTTGTTTCGTCCGATTATGAGTACCCGGTCTCTTCCCATAGCCTTCGCGCGCATCGGTTTGGCTGCGATGCTGGCTTTGGCGGGCACGCCCACGCTTGCGGATGAGACGACCGTGACGCCCATCGACGACGTTTTCGAACGCGGATGCGGCGACGACAACGGAACGGATCGTTGCGATGCAGAAATCCAGCGGATCATGCGTGAGCTTTACGAGTGGGAGCCCGCCGAGGCGCTGTTGGAGCAGGGCGTCCAGTTTCGCCGGTTCATGATGGTGGATGGCTATGGCCGCGATGTGCTCGGCCTGACGTTCGAGCGGCGTCCGGGATCCTCTCCCACTGTTATCGTCGATGTGCCCAAGGACGAACGAGGGGAAGGCAATTTCGTTCGAAATGTGCCGGCATCGCTGACTGCCGTTGTGGGCCTGGAGCAGTGGAATCGCGCGCTCGATACCACTCTGTTTGTCGACCAACAATTGGCGCGCGAACAGGCTTCCGACGAAGATGAGAAGGGCGATTCGATCACTATCTGCCTGCATGGCTGGTTCACCGTCATCGAAGCGGGCGATCCCGCCATTCGCGGTTCGAACTCCTCTGCCAAGGCCAAGCTCAGATCCGATGCCGAGGGTTCTTGCGCAAAGGGGCTGTCGATGCCGGCGGCATTCGAACTCGCGAATGTCGCTTATGGCGTCTTGCCGGAATGCCATCAGCTCGATGAGGCCGATTATCGCAACCGTATGACGCTGTTGGCCGAGTGCAAGCGGCTGGGCGGGGACCGACTGGCGGCGGCTCGAGCGGTGAAGACGGTCAGACGGTTCGAAGACGTCCTCTATCAATCCATCAGGAAGCAACAGGACCTCAGTCTGGCATCGTTCTTTTCCTACGATCGAAAGGAAATGGCGGCCGAACTCGAACGCCGGATGCGCGGCGCAACGGCGGATTTCGGCTCCCCTCACGCAACGGACGGTCTGCACGCGCATGTCATCGGGACGCTGAGTCCGGCCGATCAGCCGCCGGAAGAAGAGAACGCCTATCGATACGCAGACATCCGGCTCGATCTGCGCAATCGCGGGCGCAACTGGACGATCGAATCCTACGAAATCTCGAACATAAAAACAGTCGCTTACGAAGTCGAGGATACGGAAGACGAATAGGCTGCTACGGCCTTGGGTACACACAGGGAGACAACCTCATGAAGACCGCCATCACCGAAATGTTCGGCATCCAGCACCCGATTATCCAGGGGGGTATGCACTATGTCGGCTTCGCCGAAATGGCGGCGGCGGTTTCCAATGCCGGTGGCCTCGGCATCATCACGGGGCTGACGCAGGGCACGCCGGAGAAGCTCGCCAACGAGATCGCGCGCTGCAAGGATATGACGGACAAGCCGTTCGGCGTGAACCTGACGATCCTGCCGACGCTCACTCCGCCGGACTATCCCGGGCTGCTCAAGGCGGTGATCGATGGCGGTGTGAAGGTGGTCGAGACCGCCGGGCGCAACCCGTCAGAATTGCTCCCGCCGCTCAAGGATGCCGGGATCAAGGTGATCCACAAATGCACCAGCGTGCGGCACTCCTTGAAGGCGCAGGAGATCGGTTGCGATGCCGTGAGTGTCGACGGATTCGAATGCGGCGGCCATCCGGGCGAGGACGACATTCCGAACTTCATCCTGCTGCCGCGTGCCGCCGATGAACTCGACATTCCGTTCGTGTCGTCGGGCGGCATGGCCGATGGACGCAGTCTCGTCGCCAGTCTCGCGATGGGCGCTCAGGGGATGAACATGGGCACCCGCTTCATCGCGACCAAGGAGGCTCCCGTTCACGAGAACGTGAAACGCGCTATCGTCGAAGCCAGCGAGCTCGATACCCGCCTTGTCATGCGCCCGCTGCGCAACACCGAGCGTGTGCTGAAAAACGACGCGGTTGAACGCCTGCTCGAAAAGGAAAAGGAGCTTGGCGATGCGATCACGATCCAGGATATCCTGCCCGAAGTCGCCGGGGTCTATCCCTCGATCATGATGGAGGGCGATATGGACAAGGGGGCATGGAGTTGCGGGATGGTTGCCGGACTCATCAACGATGTCCCGACCTGCCAGGAACTGATCGACGGGATCATGGAAGAAGCGGAGGCCATTCTCGCGCGGATGAACGATATGGCGCGCGCAACCGTGGCTGCGTAGTGGTCCGGAGCTGCCACGGCGTCAGAGCCTCGTGATTACAAAGGGTTAACGGACGGATACGTAGTCGTTCGAATTCCGGGTTCGCGGCTTTCCGGCTATCTTTGCAAACGAATTGCAAGGCTTCCTGATTGAACCTTTGGGGGTTCTGGTTCGATTGGACGATGGAGAACCGGCTTTTCGTCGGAGCGGGGTCTGTATCTGGACATCCGTCGAGCGCACCTGGGCTGCGTTCCGGCGGCGACGGGAGCTGCTTGTGGAGCAAATTGTACCCCTCAAAATCTGGGCCCTTCTGGTGGCGGCCCCCTGTGCCATCAGCTGGTATCTGGGGGAAATGTATGGCGCAGCCCGCATTCGGAGGCTGATGGAAGGATCCGATCCGCCGGAGCGGGGGCCAGCCGACGGATCGACATCGCTCGATACCGGTGCGAGGGCGAGCCGCACAATGGTCTTCGGCCCACCGGGCGACGCATCGTCCGCTGCCACGGACTCCGGGAACGGATTGCGAACTGCCTTGAGCGCAAAGCCGGGCAGGATCTCGGCGCATCCCGGCGATCGATCGCCCGGCCATGTAGAGCATGTGGGCGCGCGGTCTTCGGTGCGCGACGTGGAAACGATCCATTCCCGCCGTCGACGCGAGACATTCGACGACATGCCATCGGTCGCAGAACTGCATGCGCAGGCTCTGTTCATTCGCGAAAGCGGAAAGGTCTGGAACGATCCCGACCTGCAAGACAATCTGCGCGAGACCGATCCGATCTCGGCGCGCGTGCTGCAACGCTATATCGGCTCGATCAACGAACTGGCCCGCTCCAATGCGAGGATCGACAGCGAAAGCGAGGCTCCGGTCCGCCGCGAGAGCGACGAAATCGCGAGCAGCATTTCAAAGCTCTCGGATGCGGCCCCTATCGAAACGGGGCCAGATTATGCGGATTTTCGGGCACCGCGCCCGACAACACGAACCGAATGACACGGTCCGGAACGGGGGGCTTCGACTGCCTGGCTTTCGAAGCGCCCCCTTTTCGGCGTTCCGATCAGCTCTCGGCCTTGTCGCTGTTTTCGACCCTGGTGTACGGAACGAAGTCTTCAAAGAAGACGGCGCCGGTGAAGAATCCGGCCACGCGGTTCGCGGTTGTCACGACATCGAGCCGACACAATTGGCTCGCGTTGAAGCGGCGTGAAATCAGGATGTCGTCACGATCGATGTCGTCGGGATTGCGGGTGCGCTGGACGTAGATCGTCCTGCCGCTTCCGTACACATAGGCGGTCTTGTCGATGACGCGCAGACGCTCGTTGAGACGGGTGCGGATGCAGCGTTGCGGTTCTCCCGCCACGCGATTTTCGAGCATTTCGGCGAGGCGCTTTTCGCCCTTGGTCATCTCTTCAGCCTCGACCTTCTCTTCCTCGGCGAAAGCGGGCTGGGCGGCCGTCAGTGCGAGGCCGAAGGCCGCACTGCCGATGGCGAAGGCGCCAAGGCGGTTTGAACTGGGTATACGAAGCATCGGATGTCTCCTCAGGTTCAGGGTTGCAAGACTACGTCTTGTGCCTGAACGTGCCATGAGCACCGTTGGTTCAATTTTTGATAGGCTTCTGTCTGCGGAAGCTCACTCGTATTCGAGGGTAACCGCAAATTCCCCGCTATAGACACCGGGAACCTGGTTGGCCCCGACTTGCAGGCGACCCGCAATGGTGAAGCTGAAGAAGCCATCCGGGTTGGCGATGCGAAAGCGGCGGGGATTGGTGGTGATGATGATCGGCGGGCGACTGCCGATGGTCACTCTATCCAACAGCATCGTTTCGGTGCCGCCATCGCGGGTGAGCAGGTAGGTGTTGGCGTCGATATTGATCAGCACGCGCTGGTTGAACTGGCCGAAACCCCAGAAACGGGCGGGAATCTGGGTGCCATCGACTTGCACCACGCCACCGGTGGTCGTCACCGCGCCGGTCGAATCCATCGTTACCGTGCCGGCGGTGTTGGTCGGGATGATCTGCCCGAAGTCGAGATCGGTCTGCTTGACGAAGCTCAGCGGCGTTACGAGGAACGCCTGGGCATCGGCGCTGTCGGCATCCTGCGCCGCCGCACCCAATGGTACGCTCGCGAGGACAAATACCGTCCAAATGGAGATCAATTTCCGAAGAATGCGATTCATTACTTTGCTCTGGCAACCCGTTCAGTGAGGTCACTAGGTCAAAGGCGTTAATTTTGCTTTGAGATGAAGGTTAATTTCGCCTTATCGCGGCGCTTTCCTCAACGGTATCCGGGGTCCGATCCTTCGGAGATATCGGGCAGATTTGCGTGGTCCGCTCCATCGGCCGGCCCGCCCTTGAGGACGAAGCGTCGATCGCAATAGCCGCAATCGACATAGCCGTGCTCGTCGATTTCGAGATAGATGCGCGGATGGCCCAGCGCAGCCGGACGATAGCCCGCGCCGCCGCGAATGCTGCTGGCACCGTCGCAACTGACGCGCTTCGTTTCGACCGTGATCACTTCGGGTGGCGGGATGTTCATGCAGGCAGCGGATAATCGCCTCGCCCGTGCATTTCAATCACTGATAGTCAAGCCGGATCTCGAATGTTCCCGTATAAAGACCGGGCGCCTGGTTCGGGTTCACGTTGAGCGTTCCGCCGACCCGGAAAATGAATGTGCCGTCCAGCGTGTTGATGCGGAAACGTTCCCAGTTGGGGTTCGATCGCACGGGCCTCAGGCTTGGGGTTCCGTTGATGGTGATATCGGTCACCGTCATATCGGCACCGGGCCCGCTCAGCGTGATGGTGTTGCCGATCGGGCGCCGCACGCGGATGCGCTGGTTGAACTGGGCCGATCCACCGAAAACCGCAGGCTGGCACTCGTTGGTCTGGATCAGTCCGCCGGTGGCCGTGCATGTCGGAAGAGCCTCAGGCGTGAGGATGATCGTCCCGCCACTGGCGCCGATGATGTCGCCGAAATCGAGATCCGCCAATTTGGTTATGGTGAGCGGTTCGATCAGCGCCGCGCGCGAATCGAACGATCCGGAATTCGACTGCGCGGCCACGCTCGCCGGAGCCAGCGCGAGCGCGGCGGCGACAGGGCCGAGAATGGCCGGACAACGCCGTTTGCAGGCGCGCAGGAATGAAGAGACGCTACTCATCACTTTCACCCGTTAGAGGGAGAGGTGTGTCGGCATGACAACCAGATGTGGTTAACGGCGAGGTAGGATTGTCGTAGACTCGGCAGTCGGAGGCTGGACGTCGGCACTTGCGCGGTACGACGCCATCTCTATGGCAGCGGGCATGGCCGATGCTCCTGCAATCCGGATCGACAATCTCGCGAAACGCTATGCCCCGCCCAAAGGTGCGAAGGGCGAAGCGGCGGAAGGCAAGCTGGCGCTCGACGGGGTGAGTTTCGACGTGCCCGAAGGCTCCATCTTCGGGCTGCTCGGTCCCAACGGTGCGGGCAAGTCGACGCTCATCAATATCCTCGCAGGGCTCGTCAACAAGACTTCGGGCAGCGCCGAAATCTGGGGTTTCGACATCGACCAGCATCGCCGCAATGCCAGCCGCGCGATCGGGATCGTCCCGCAGGAGATCGTCTTCGACCCGTTCTTCACGCCTTACGAGGTGCTTGAGAACCAAAGCGGCTTTTACGGCATTCCCGCGAAAGAGCGGCGCAGCGAAGAACTGCTCGCAGCCGTCCGGCTTGCCGACAAGCGCGACGCCTATGCGCGGACGCTGTCGGGGGGGATGAAGCGTCGCCTGCTGGTCGCCAAGGCCATGGTCCATTCGCCGCCCATCCTGGTGCTCGACGAGCCCACAGCCGGTGTCGATGTCGAACTTCGTCGCCAGCTTTGGGAGCTTGTGACCGAAATGAACCGCGAAGGCGTGACCGTGGTTCTCACGACGCACTACCTCGAAGAGGCGGAGGAATTGTGCGACCGTATCGCGATCATCAATCACGGGAAGTTGATCGCCAACAAGCCGACGCGCGACCTGGTGGAAATGGCGCGCGAGAAGATTGTTGCGGTTACCGTCGCGGGCGGCCTTGCTTCAGCGCCACAGCATGCGGCGTTCTCCAAAGTCGAATTGACGGGCGAACGCGGAGTCGAGGTTACCTACGACAAGGATACGATGAATGCGGGCCAGGTGCTCGCCATCCTGCAGGAACAGGGACTGACAGTGGAAGACGTTACGACGCGTGAAGCCGACCTTGAGGATGTGTTCGTGCAGCTGACCGGGGCTGGTTGAAGCGGGAGAGCAAGTCGATGGGAACGGCGTTGAGGGTTCTGATGGCCGGTGGGGCGGTCGCGGCGCTGTTCGGCTGCAGCGATGCTGCGGTCCCGGCCGATGGCTCCCTTACACAGGAAATGGGCATTCCCCGCGCGGAACAGCCTGTCGCATGCCCGGATGAAGGCGCCGCTTTGCAGGTTCTCGGCAGCGGCGGACCGATCGCCAAGGCAGGCCGCGCAGGCACGTCCTACCTGCTTTGGATCGATGGCGAACCGCGGCTGCTAATCGACGCGGGTTCGGGCAGTTTCCTGCGTTTTGCCGAGGCTGGCGGCAAGATCGAATCCCTCGACGCGATCCTGCTGACACACCTGCACGCCGACCATGTCGGCGACCTTATCGACGTGCTCAATTCGGGCGGCTTCGAAGGGCGCAGCGATCCGCTCGCGATTGTCGGACCGGATGCCGCCCCGCGCTTTCCTGGAACTATCGAGTTTCTGGCGCGGTTGCTGTCAAAGGAGAACGGGGCCTTTGCCTACAATGGCGGCTATCTCGACGGGACCGAGAACAAGCCGCCGCTCGAACCGCGGGACATCGCTACCTCCGAAGGCACGGCCGGGCCTGCGGGGCTCGATGTCCCGCGGTTCGAGCGGCGGCTTGTTCTCGGTCCCGTCGAGATAGCCGCCATTGTAGGCAAAGGCCCCGTTCTCCTTTGACAGCAACCGCGCCAGAAAC
>JASJDE010000076.1 GCA_030065195.1 Erythrobacter sp.
CAACCAACGGGCCGCAATGGATGAGCTCGCCCTCCTCTCCGGGATCGGCCAGATTGCCTTCATCATCGATGACGAGAATCTCTGCAAAGGGAATAGCCTTGCCCATCGAAGTGGGGTGGTCATCTATGAGCGACGGATCGAGATAGGTCGAGCGGAATGCCTCCGTCAGGCCGTACATGGGGTAGAGATCGGCTTGCGGAAAGATCCCTTGCAGATCACGCACCAAGTCAGTGGTCAGTGCGCCACCACTATTGGTCAACCTGCGCAACGGCGTAGCTGCCTCTTGCGGCCAGTCGAGTTCCGTTAGCTGAACCCAAAGTGGAGGTACGGCCGCCAGCGTCGTAATTGAATGCTTGGCGCAGGCTTTCGCCACGTCTTTCGGGAACAGAAAATCGAGTGGAACGACACTCCCACCCGCGTACCAAGTCGAGAGCAATTGGTTCTGGCCGTAGTCAAATGATAGCGGAAGTACGGCCAAGGTCACATCGTCGCGAGCAAGCTTGAGGTAACTCGCTACACTTGCCGCTCCAAGCCAAAGGTTGGCATGGCTCAACATCACGCCTTTCGGGCGTCCGGTCGAACCGCTTGTGTAGAGTATGGCAGTCAGTTCGTCGGGATCTGCCGTCGAAGGGCCGCACGACAGGCCGGCCTTTGCCGAGTCGGTCAGCACGGTCCCCTCGTCAAATACGCGGCATTCCGCCGCAAGATCTCCGTCTTCCAGTGACCTCAGGCGCGAAGGAGTGCCGATCAGCATACTGGCACCGCAATCGCCAATGATATGAGCCACCTGCGCTCGTTTGAGGAGCGGATTTATCGGCACATGGACGAGACCTGCCCTCGCCACGGCGAGCGGCATGAGACATGTCAGTTCACCTTTTGCCGCCCAACTGGCGACCCGCGCACCCGCATGAGGCACTTGCTGCGATAGCCAGGCCGCCAAGCGATCAACACGCTGTCTTAACTCATCGTGGTTAAGCACCTCCCCGCGAAGCACCAATGCCGGCGCATCGCCACCCCCTCTTTCACCCGCCAGTTCGGCAAGGTGATCGAGCGGTTTGGGCGTTGAATCAGGAAGGCTTTGCATCGGAATCCTAAGGAGCACTCTTCGGTGATCGAAGCGCGGTATCACGATAGCGTTAACGTCTTGCAAGACCTGAGTGCAGATCGCACTTTTGCGCCTTCGCCATTCGATCGGGCCGAATGGTACGGCCTGCTGGCGGAATCCGGCCTAACGCCGTTGATTGCCATCGCCAGCGATCCGAATGCCAGCGCGGCTTTAACACTGACCGAGAAGGATGGTCGGATCACGCCCTTGCGCAACTGGTACAGTTTCACCTGGAGGCAAATGGCCCCGTCAGGTGAGCAAGGGGATCGGCTGCTAAGGGAAATCGCGTCGCAGCTCAAAACGCGCGGTCACCGCGTAACGCTTGAGCCGGTTCCGGACGAAGACGGTTCGGCTTCGAGATTGGCCGAGGCATTCCGACAAGCGGGTTGGCGGGTCGAAGTGTCTCAATGCGACCTCAACCATGTCCTCGCAATCGATGGCCGGAACTTCGCCGAATATCGCGCCGCCCTGCCCGGCCGGTTGCGAACAACGCTCAAGCGAAAGGCCAAAAAGGTCGAGATACGGCTCTCGACCGAATTCGATCCTGATGCATGGCATCACTACGAACGAATCTACGCGCAAAGCTGGAAACCCAAAGAAGACTTTCCCGATATGTTGCGCCAATTCGCCGAGGCTGAGGCCGCTGCCGGGAGGTTGCGCTTCGGCCTTGCACTGTATGAGGGCGAACCTATCGCGGCACAGTTTTGGACCGTCGAAAACGACACCGCGTACATCCATAAGCTCGCACATCTCGAAAGCCATCGAAACTTGTCCGCAGGGACGACGCTGACGGCGGCATTGTTCGAACGTGTGATCGACCAAGACAAGGTGTCTCTGGTCGATTTCGGGACCGGCGATCAGCCGTACAAGAGCGACTGGATGAATGCCATTCGTCCGCGGTATCGCATTGACTGTCTCGATATCAGGCAGCCCAGAGCATGGTTGGATCTGGCACGACTTGTCCTCCAGCGACTACGGTCAAACGATGCCTTGCCGAAACTTGCGCCAAGGCTGGGCGCTGGCTAATGCCGCCGTCCTCCAATGGGTGCGATATTACACGGAGCCGACACGGCGCCAACAGGGAACCACGCTTGATGAGCATAACTCCTGCCAGCAATGAAGATGACGACCATTCGGGGATCGGCATGAGCCGTGTCCGGATTGACCGTGAGCTCAAGTCGGTAATTTCCGATGTGCTTGGCATCGATCCCGAACAAGCGGCGGAATTTACCCCGGAAACGGGGCTGTTTGGGCATTTGCCGGAACTCGATTCCATGGCCGTTGCGGGGTTGTTGACGGAAATGGAGGACCGTCTCGATATCGTGATCGACGACGATGACGTCGATGGCGAAATGCTGGAGACATATGGTGGTTTGCTGTCCTTCGCCGAAGCGAAGATCATCGAAGGCTGAACGAAGTTTCGGGGTTGCGAAAGCGTGATCGGCAATTGGCAAGCTCCGCTAGCAGACGGCAGTAAATCCGAAGAGTTGCTGGTCTCGTTCGACGAAGACCGGAGGACCCGCTTGCTCGTTCTCCCCGCCTGGTTCGATGAAGCAAACAAGCTTCGACGGTTTACGGTCGAGGTGATGCGCAGACTGGACGGTGCCGGGCTTGACAGCTTCCTGCCCGATATTCCCGGATGTAATGAAAGCCTTGCACCACTCGATGATCAAACAATGGAAAGTTGGCGCGAGGCAGCCGATGCCGCTGCGAAGACATTCGCGGCGACGCATGTGCTATCGATACGTGCTGGCGCTCTGATCGCGCCCCAAGAACTCTCCGGCTGGCGATATGCTCCGCAATCCGGCCGCAAGCAGCTGCGCAGCATGATCCGTGCACGTACGATCGCCGCGCGTGAGCAAGGACTGCAGGAAACATCGGAGGAGCTCTCTCAACAGGGTCGACGCGATGGGCTAACGCTTGGCGGGTGGGACATCGGACCAAGCATGTTCCAGCAACTGGAACGCGCCGAAACTGAACCCTCGGACACCCAAGTCGAGATTGCCCAGTCGACTGTCGGCGGGCCCGGCCTATGGCTTCGCGCCGAACCTGACGAGAATCCCGAACAGGCCGATGCCCTTGCGGCGATCGTTGCGCTTGCGATGAGCGATCGGACATGAGCCGACTTCCGCTCGATTTCGGATGCGGTCGGCTAAAGCTTGCCGGCACGCTGGACACGGCGCCGGGGACATCAGGCCTGCTGCTGGTGAGCGGGGGGAATGAAGTGAGATCTGGAGCATTCTCAGGTCAGTCCCTGCTTGCAGCAAGGATTGCTCGTGCCGGCTTTTCGGTTTTTCGCTTCGACCGTCGTGGTGTCGGCGACAGCGAAGGCGAAAATCGCGGCTTTCGTAGCAGCGCCGGCGATATCAAATCAGCGCTCGAAGCATTTCGGGCCATCGCTCCTCAGGTCGAGCGCGTAATCGCCTATGGCAATTGCGATGCCGCGTCCGCGCTCATGCTCGCTGGCGGCGCGGGATGCGATGGTTTGGTGCTTTCGAATCCTTGGACGATTGAGGAAAACGAGAGCGGCGAAGTGGATACCAGTCCGCCAGCCTCGGCAATCCGCGCTCGCTACATTGAAAAACTGAAGAACCCCAGGGAGGTCATGCGCTTGCTTCGCGGAGGGGTCGATCTTCGCAAACTTGCTCGCGGGCTGAGCAAGTCGGTTCGCCCGGCATCTGAGCGCTCTACCCTTGCTCGCGAGATGCGCGAGGGCCTCGACGAGTTCGAGGGGCCCGTTCGCATCCTCCTTGGGACCGGCGATCGCACCGCTCAAGTGTTCGAAGAAAATTGGGATTCCAACGATCCGCGAATTGCCCGCTGCGAGGGTGCAGGACATGCCTATGTCGAACCACAGCATCGCGACTGGCTCGATCGCCAAGTTCTCTCCGCCCTCAGGGGCTAGCGCAGGAACAGGCTGGTTAGCTCGACATGAGTTGACCAGCGAAATTGCCCAATCGGCCTGAGCTTCGCCAGTCGGAACCCCGCATCAGCCAACCTTGCGGCGTCCCGCGCCCAGCTCGACGGGTTGCAACTTGCATAGATCACGCAGCCCATTTCGCTGGCTGCGATTTCTGCAATCTGAGCCTTCGCTCCCGCGCGCGGGGGATCGAGCACGACCGCATCGAAGCGGCTGATTTCTTTTGCTTGCAGCGGATTTCGAAACAGATCGCGGTGGATCGGATACACAGAGCCGCCAATTCTCTCCGCAGCGGACTTGCAAGCAAGATGCGCCGCTCTTTCCGCTTCCGCCGCCAGGACTTTGCGGTTCTTGGACAAGGCAAAAGCGAAAGTGCCGAGGCCGGAAAACAAGTCCGCAACCAAACGCTTGCCCTCTGCCCATTGGCGGGCGTCTGCAATCATTCGCATTTCGGCGTCGGCCGTCGCTTGCAGGAATGAGCCGGGTGGAATGGTCACTTTGGTTCCTGAAAGCGTGACTGTAACCGGTTCCGGTTCCCATTGAGTTTCCGGACCGAAACCCTGATCGACTGACAGCCTCGCCAATGCATGCTCACGAGCAAATTCGGTCGCAGCTTCAATCGCTCGCAGATCATTGAGCGGAAAATTCGCCAAACCCACATCGACACCCTGATCGACGAGGGTCAATTGCACATCCACCGCACCCTTGGCTTCCTTGGAGGCCAGCAATGATCTGAGAGGTTGGAGGAGTGCAACCAATTCTGGTCTGCTAACCGGACATTCGGCCAGATCGACAAGCTTGTGCGAGCGGGCCTTGCGAAATCCCAGCACTACGCCATTTTGCGTTCGCAACGCATGAAGTGTGGCGCGACGTCGAGCGTTTGGCGGCGATAGGTGCGTTTCCAGTTCTTCACCGGTCTCCAGGCCCTGGCCAGTAGCGGAATTGACGACGCGGTCTCGCACGTATGCGGCTAATGTCTCCTCGTCGGCATGCTGTAGCTGACATCCACCGCAATCTCCGAAGTGTCGGCAAGCAGGCTCGATATGGTGTGGTCCACGCCTTTGGATGCCATCTTCCGAGACCAGGTCACCCGGCAACGCGCCTGGCACATGAATGCCATCGGCTGAAACGCCATCCCCCTTGGCAGCGATACGGATGATTTCTCGTTCGGCGCTCACAGGCAAGCATCGAATGCGGCCGAAACGGACATAGCCAACTCATCCGCTGTGAATGCCGTCCCGCTTAGACGCGCAGCCTCACCATGGATCCACACCGCCTCGCAAGCCGCAGTAAAAGGATCGCTACCGCTTGCCATTCTGCTCACCGCAATCCCGGCCAACACATCGCCGCTGCCGGCTACGGAAAGCCAGGTTGGTGCCGGAGGAGCTATCGCGAGACTTCCATCCGAATTGGCAATGATCGTATCAGGTCCCTTGGCGCAGACTACCATGCCACTCGCCATGGCGAGCGCCCGAGCTCGAGCCATCCGGGTTTCCCCAATAACCGAGAAGCTGCGACAAAGCACTTCAAGCTCGCCGTCGTGCGGTGTCGCCAAAATGGGAATCTCACGATTGAGTAGAATGGGCGAGAGCAAGTGCAACGCGTCGGCATCCACAACCAGGGCAGACGCCATTCGGGTAGCGGTGCCAAGGGCATCTTTGGCTGCTCCGCCCCGCCCCAGTCCGGGCCCGACCAGGACCGCATTGATGCGATCATCGCCGAGGGCCTCGGATAACGGTCCCTCATCCCACACCAATCCCGCTCCTGACGCAGGGTGGTTCCGTTTGGCGAACAGCTTTACATAACCGGACCCGGAACGCTGCGCCGCTTCCGAAGCTAGAGCCGCCGCGCCTGGCATTTCACCTCCCACGATGGCCGCCAGTCCGCGCCGATATTTGTGACTGTCGCTTGCCGGTGCCGCAAAACGAGGCCTCTCTACGAGCCGCGCTGCATTCTCGACTTGAGCGACCCCGATGGGAACGAGACGCAATTGCCCCATATGAGCGCGGCCGGGCATGGAGAAATGCGCGAATTTCCACGCGCCCAGCGCCAGCGTCAGATCGTATCGCGGCAAGCGGTCGTTGAGCAATGCCCCGTCGTCGCTGGCAACGCCCGAAGGCAAATCCACTGCAACACAGAAGGAATGGCGTTCGGCAAGGTCGAGTAGCAGGACAGCATGTTCTGGAGACAATGGACGAGCCAACCCCGACCCGAACAGACAATCAACCAGGATATCGTTGCCGGTCCCGTTGCCGGACGAAAGGACTTCCGCGTCCCACCTTGCCCGTGCGGTTCTGGCGGCGTCGGTCGCAGCAGGCAACGGCGCTATGACCTGCACCGAGTTACCGAATTCGCGAAGCCGACGGGCAATCACATACCCATCACCACCGTTGTTCCCAGGACCGCAAAGCACGGTGACCGACCGACCGGCTGCGACCCGCCGGATCCATTCTGCTGCCCCGCCTGCCGCAATCTCCATCAGGTCTTCGACGCTGGTGCCGGTATCGAATATGGCCTGTTCGGCAGCTTGCATCTGCGCAACGGTGAGGATCTGTGAAAGGGTCACTGGGATTCTGCACTCACCAGCCTATGCGGAATGCGATAGCGATCACCGCCGATCTCAAATTCTGCAATAGCACTATCCTGTGAGAGCATGTTCAATGTGTCTGCACCATCCACTGCAGCAAACTCTCCGGATTGCGGAAGAAGCATCAGTCGCCGAAACCCACCATCGGGACTATGGATCAGATACTCGCCGTTACCCGCTTTTTCGAGGGTGCAGACCTTGGAGTATTCTGCGCCCGACCCAATCGCGCAATCGATCTTGTCTCCTTCGGGCGTTGGACTTTCGGTCGTGCATCCATGAATCAATGCAGCGCCGGTCAGAGCGCTAAATATCCGCAAAAACATGCGTTTCGCTCTTCGCGCCTGGATGGGTCAGGGCGCCACCGCGCGCCGATCCCACGGTCTGAGAATACCGCCAAAGCGCTCCGGATTGATAATCGTTGGCGCGAGGACGCCATGCGTCGCGCCGCGACGTCAGCTCAGCTTCGTCGACGTCGAGATCGATTGTGCCCGCTTCGGCATCGATGCTGATGACGTCGCCGTCTTCGACCAGTGCGATTGGGCCGCAATCGGCGGCTTCGGGGCCGACATGGCCGATGCAGAAACCGCGCGTCGCGCCGGAGAAACGCCCGTCTGTGATCAGAGCGACCTTCTCGCCCATGCCTTGACCGTATAGCGCGGCGGTGGTCGCGAGCATTTCGCGCATGCCAGGTCCGCCCTTGGGTCCTTCGTAACGAATGATGATAACGCTACCTTCGGCAATGTCGCGTTTCTCGACCGCTTCGAACGCGTCTTCTTCGCACTCGAACACCCGCGCAGGCCCCGAAAACTGAAGACGTTCCATCCCAGCAACCTTCACGATCGCGCCATCCGGTGCCAGCGAGCCTTTGAGACCGACGACGCCGCCCGTCGGCGTGATCGGGGTCTTCACGTCGTAGAACACCTTCTGATCGGGGTTCCAGACAATCTCCTCAATGTTCTCGCCCAAGGTCTTGCCGGTGACTGTGATGGGATTCGGATCGAGGAATCCGCCATCCAGGAGCGTCTTCATGCCCATGTACACCCCGCCCGCTTCGTGCATGTCCTTGGCGACGTATTTCCCGCCTGGTTTGAGGTCGGCGATGTAGGGTGTCGACTTGAAGATCTCGGCGACATCGAACAGGTCGAAATCGATCCCGCATTCGCTCGCCATGGCTGGCAGATGGAGGGCCGCATTGGTCGATCCACCGGTTGCAGCGACAACGCGAGCCGCGTTCTCGAACGCCGCTTTGGTGCATATGTCGCGAGGGCGAAGGTTGATTTCGAGCAGCTTCATAACCTGCGCGCCGGCGGCACGCGCAATTTCTTCGCGTGACCTGTAAGGAGCCGGCGACATATTGCTGTTAGGAAGCGATAATCCGATCGCTTCGCCCACACAGGCCATGGTGTTTGCGGTGAACTGTCCCCCACAAGCGCCATGTCCGGGACAGGCAACTTTTTCGAGCTCGATCAGCTCCTGCAATGGGCAATTCCCGGCCGCGTGTTGACCGACTGCTTCGAACACATCGACCACCGTTACATCTTCGCCCTTGTAGGTTCCGGGCAGGATCGAACCGCCATATACGAAGATCGACGGCACATTGAGGCGGAGCATCGCCATCATCATCCCGGGCAGGCTCTTGTCGCATCCCGCAAAGCCGACGAGTGCGTCGTAGCAATGCCCACGCACCGACAATTCGACACTGTCAGCGATCACTTCGCGGCTCACCAGCGAGCTCTTCATCCCCTGATGGCCCATCGCGATCCCGTCGGTCACGGTGATGGTGTTGAAGCGGCGCGGCGTCCCTCCACCGGCAATCACGCCCTCGCGGCAAATATCCGCCTGCGGATCGAGTGTGGTGTTGCAGGGTGCCGAGTCATTGCCAGCGCTGGCGACCGCGACGAAGGGACGCGCGATCTCTTCCTCGGTCATTCCCATCGCGTAGTAATAGGAGCGGTGCGGTGCGCGCTCGGGGCCGACAGAGACGTGGCGACTGGGCAGCTTGGATTTGTCGAACGACATTTTGTTTCCCGTCAGAAGGTCAATTCGACAGGAGCAGTGCCTCTAGTCGAGCGCCAGCGCAACCCTTCCCGCGACATCGGCGATCATCGCCGCCCAGCGGGATTGTTCCGCACGGGTGCCGATCAGGTCCTGTCGAATCTCGAGGAAGATGTACGGCCGACCATGCGCCTCGGCATGGCGGTTCATGGTCGCATTCAGGTCGGCGCCCGAATATGGTTCGTTTTCGCCAACGTTCAGGCCGAGTTCGCTGAACAATCGGATCGCGTGCCGCGCCGCGCGATCGTCCTCGTTGTAGAGCAATGAGACTTCCCACGGGCGATCCCTTTCGCACGATGCCATTGCCGGCGTGAAGCTGTGAAGCGAGACGATCAGCTCGGGTTCGGCAGCGACGAGCCATCGCTCCAGCGCGGTGTGATACGGGCGGTGATAGGCATCGAGCCGCGCTTCGACGTCAGCCCCGATGTTCCCGGGAATCAGGTGACCGTCGCTTTCGGTCGGAACGACGTGTTCGTGTTCCTCCTCGCGATGCAGATCGACCACCAGTCGGCTTACGGTGGCGAGATGCGCAGGGATACCGTGGCGTCTGGCCATCCGGCCCGCAACGCCCTCAACGCCGATATCGATCGCAACATGCTGATCGAGCAGTTCGGGCGCAATTCCCAGCGGGACGTCTTCAGGCACGAAATTGGAGGCATGGTCAGCCACACAGACCATCCCTCCTCGCTTCAACTCGCCAATCCGGCGATATGGCAATCCATCGATCAACGCAGATTCCCAGACATTTGCCACCATTCCGGACGCTCGCTTGCAATCCGGCGCGCAGCGTCGTCACGCGCGCTCGTGGTTGAATACAGTGCAAAACATGTGGCACCTGATCCCGACATTTCAACCTTCCAGGCCGAATCGTGCCGCAATTCGTCAAGGACTTCAGCGATTTGCGCGCATTGCGCTATGGCGGGGGCGAGCAGGTCATTGCGGCCATCTTCGGCGATTTCGCGCGCCGTCCCGGCAGGCAACGGTCCGCGGTCCCGCATGTCCCAAGCCTTGAAAACCGCTGCCGTCGAGAGGGTTATCCGCGGATTAAGCAAAAGCACAGGCGCGCCTTCGAGGTCGTTTTCGATCGGTTTGAGCTCGGTCCCCGTCCCGTACCCAATCGCCATCTCGCTGCGCACACAGGAAGGCACATCTGCGCCAAGCTTTGCCGCGCGCTCGGGCCAGTCGTCAGGCAGGCCATGCAGGCGCTCGACGATCCGGAACGCCGCGCCCGCATCGGCGGAGCCTCCCCCCATCCCTGCGGCTACCGGCAGGTTCTTCTCAAGCGTGATGTCGAGACCCTGCGGTCGAGAGAGCGCTCCCAATGCTTTGGCCACCAGGTTGTCGAACGGGTTCTCGATCCCGTCTGCGAACTCGCCGACCGTGGTCAGCCGATCCTCGTCCGCAATGCGCGCGCTCAGCGTGTCGCCCGCATCGACAAACGCGAACAGCGTCTCGAGGTCGTGATAGCCATCCTCACGTCGCGAACGGACATGCAACGCGAGGTTGATCTTGGCGTAGGCGATTTCTGTGAGGGTCAAACTTGGAAGAACTCATCGACAGACATCAAGGATGAAAAGACCGAGTTGCAGGTATGTAAAACATCATGTTTTCGCCCATCCGGGGTCTCAACAACGACAGTCTTCGGCGCGTCCGAGAAGGTTGAACCATCAGATAAGAACGTCCCATCGCTGAATGCAGCGCCGCGACCATGCTGTAAGTCCTCCGCTCGAAGCCCGACGAGTTCGGAGACTGGGTGGTGCGTCAAGACGACATGTTTCCCAGCATTCGCAAGCGCCCGAATGGTGTGAAACTCAGGCACCTTCTTGGATATATGATTGGCCATCTGCCCACCATTCTGACCACGGACATATCCAACCACGTCGGAGAAATGGTACAAAACAATGCAAGTCGCAATTGCTAGATCGTAACTCTCCGGCTCTGCTTGGAATCTCTTGAGTAGCGGCCCGGCAAGCATATCCATGTACACTTCTGGGTTAGAGAATGCCATATGTTCTCGATCTCACATATTCGGATAGTTCGGCCCGCCGCCGCCTTCCGGCGTAACCCAGTTGATGTTCTGGTTCGGGTCCTTGATGTCGCAAGTCTTGCAATGGACGCAGTTCTGCGAATTGATCTGGAACCTGGGCTCCCGGCCTTCTTCCTCGATCCACTCATAAACGCCCGCCGGGCAATAGCGGCTCGATGGGCCTCCGAAGACCTCGTATTCGCTCGCCTTTTGCAATGCAGCATCGCCCAGTTGCAAATGAACCGGCTGGTCCTCGGCGTGATTGGTGAAGCTGTAGGCAACATTGGTCAGGCGATCGAAGCTGATCTCGCCGTCGGGCTTGGGATAGTCGATCTTCGGATAGAGATCGGCGCGGCCCGTCATCGTGTAGTCAGCATGGTGCTTCATATTGATCGGCAGGCCGATCTTGAGCGTGCGCATCCACATGTCGATCCCGGCCAGCGCCGTGCCGATATCGCCGCCATATTTGGCGACCGCCGGCTGCGCGTTCTTCACCAGCTTCAGCTCGTCGGCGATCCAACTTGAACGCACGGCGCTGTCGTAATCGGCCAGCTCGGTCTTCTCACGACCGGCTGCAACCGCAGCGGCGATGCTCTCTGCGGCCAGCATACCACTCTTCATGGCGGTGTGGCTGCCTTTGATTCGGGGGACGTTCACGAATCCAGCGGCGCAGCCGATCAGCGCGCCGCCCGGGAAAGCGAGCTTTGGCACAGCATGCCAACCGCCTTCGTTAATCGCGCGCGCTCCATAGGCGACGCGAGTGCCGCCTTCGAGATATTCGCGGATCGCCGGATGCTGCTTCCAGCGCTGGAATTCCTGGTACGGCGAAACCCACGGGTTCTTGTAGTCGAGCGCGGTGACAAAGCCCAGCGCGACCTGACCGTTGGCCTGATGATAGAGGAAGCCGCCACCCCAACTGTCGCTTTCCGACAGCGGCCAGCCCTGGGTGTGGATCACGCGGCCGGGCACGTGCTTCTTGGGATCGATGTCCCACAATTCCTTGATGCCGAGGCCATAGACTTGCGGTTGGCAGTTCGCTTCGAGATCGAATTTCTCCTTCATCTCCTTGGTCAGCGAGCCGCGCGCGCCTTCGGCAAAAAGCGTGTACTTGGCCTCGATCTCCATGCCCGGCTGGTAGTCCGGTTTATGCGAACCATCCTCGGCAATGCCCATGTCCTGCGTAATCACCCCGCGGACATTGTCATCGTCATCGAACATGACCTCGTTGGCAGGAAAGCCCGGAAACACCATCACGCCGATTTCTTCGGCCTGTTCGGCCAGCCAGCGACACATGTTCCCGAGCGACCCCGTGTAGCAGCCGTGATTGCTCATCAGCGGCGGCATGAACAGGTGCGGCATCGAAGTCTTCCCACCCTTCGACAGGACCCAGTGCCAGTTGTCGGTCACTGGAGTTTCCGCCATCGGGCACTCCTTGTCGCGCCAATCGGGGATCAGCTCGTCAAGTGCCTTCGGATCGACTACCGCACCGGAAAGAATATGCGCACCAATCTCGGAGCCCTTTTCGAGCACTACGACTTCGAGCTCTTCGTTGATCTGTTTGAGTCGGATCGCCGCGGCAAGGCCTGCGGGCCCGCCTCCAACGATCACGACATCGCATTCCATTGATTCACGTTCGCTCATGCGCTTTTCCGGTCCCCGTTGAGTGCGGTCAGCGATGACCGCGAATTTCGTCTCAGGTGCACTTGCTAACTGCGATTCGGACAGTCAAGACTTGCATTCAATAGCATGACAAACGCCGACCCGACCCTTGCCCAAGAGATTTCCGCCGCGATGGAATGGTGGAAGGCGGCCGGCGTCGACCACGACTTCGCCGATGACGCTACGGCTTGGTTGGCCGACGCATCGATTCTCGATGGTGAGCGCCCTGCAGACGAAGCCGCTAGGAACCCCAATTCCTCTGCGGTCCAACAGAGTGTCCCTTCGCAAGGGCGCGAGCCAACGGGGTCGTCTCGTGCGGACTTGCTGGGTGATTCGCCTCCAGAAAGTCTCGAGCAATTCAAGGAATTCTGGCTCTCCGCGCCCGGTCTCGACGGCATCGGTCCTCGCGGCCGGATACCGCCCCGAGGCAAAGCCGGGGCAACCGTGATGGTGTTCGTGGTCGAACCGGAAGAAGGTGACACCCAGACCTTGCTGGCGGGGTCGCAGGGGCGTTTGTTAGCCCGCATGCTTAACGCGATGGGCGTTTCGGAGGATGAAACCTACTTCGCCTCGGCATTGCCGAGGCAGACACCCATGGCCGATACGGCAGCTATCGCAGCGGGAGGAATGGATGCCGTTACCGCCTGTCATATCAAACTTGCGGCACCCGAACGCGTTCTTGCCTTCGGCGGAAACATTCTGCCGCTTATTGGCCACGAATTGCCGAAAGACCCGCTGTCTTTACGTGAAATCAACCTAGTTAATCCACCTAAGCCGCTTCTGGTGAGCGAGGGGCTCGACAGCCTGATGGCGATGCCCCGCCTCAAGGCTCGGTTTTGGCGGAGATGGATTGAATGGTCGGCCGGACGATAGTGAATACTTGCGTACGACCCGCCCTGGTCGCTCTGACTCTGGCCACTGCCCTGACCGCCCCGGCGACCCTTTCGGCGCAGAGCCAGAGCATGGCCGCGCATTACGATCGGCAGGCAAATCAAAACTCGATAGTTCCCAATGTGCTTTCGGACGAAGAGCGTGCGTTTTATCGCGATGTGTTTCGCTCGATCGACCGCCAGCAATGGAAGCGCGTCGAGGAACTGCTGTCCGATCGCAAGGGCGGCATCCTGCATCAGATGGCTCTCGCCGAGTATTACACGCACGCCAAAAGCCCCAAGGTAAGCGCCGACCAGATCGGCGCGTGGTTCGGCTTGGGCGTGGAACTGCCCCAGTCCGAACAACTGGGCCGGATGGGCGCGAAACGCGGCCTGCAATGGATGCCGAGCTTTCCACGTTCCCAGGGATTCCGGCGCCAGCCTTCCGCATCGAAGCGCATTCGCCCTCGCCCGGTGAACGATGGCACCATGTCGGCCAGCACGAGGTCGGCAATCCTGCATGCAATCAAGAACGACGACCCGGCCGGCGCATACGAGAAGCTCCTCGAAGTCGATGAGTTTTTGAGCCCCGCCGCGCGCGCCGAATGGCGCCAACGCGTGGCTTGGAGCTTCTACATCGAGAATGACGACCAGAACGCGCTTGCGCTCGCGGAGACGGTTTCGCAAGGCAGCGGCCCATGGGTGGCTGAAGGCGAGTGGGTCGCCGGTCTCGCCGCCTGGCGGCTGGGGTACTGCGCGCTGTCGGGCGAAGCCTTCGCCCGCGCCGCTCAGCTTTCCAGCAATATCGAGCTGACGACCGCTGCGCATTACTGGGCGCATCGCGCCCTGGTTCGCTGCCGAGAACCCGGCCAGGCCCAGCAACACCTGCAGGCCGCCGCGCAGCACCACGAAACGATGTACGGCATGCTGGCCACCGATCAGCTCGGAATCGAACTGCCGTCTGCGACCCGGCCATCCGCGTTCAGTCAGGATGATTGGCGCGCGATCAGCGACCGTTCGAATGTGCGCGTGGCAAGGGCCTTGGTCGAAATCGGTCGCCCTGCACTTGCCGATGAGGTTCTGCGGCACGAGGCCCGGATCGGGCGCGCGCAAGACTACCCCTCGATTGCGCGGCTCTCGCGCGAGTTGGGTTTGCCTTCGACACAGCTGTTCCTTGCCCATAACGCTCCTTATGGGATGCGGAGCGAAAGCGCGCTGCGTTATCCGGTAGCAAGCTGGCGGCCCAAAACCGGGTGGAGTGTAGATCCCGCCCTTGCCTTCGCCCACGCCTTGCAGGAGTCCAATTTCCGCGCCGGAGCCGTCAGCCCGGCAAATGCGCGAGGGCTGATGCAGATCATGCCCGGCACCGCCCGCGATCACAATCGCAGCCTGCAATTGGGGGCAAGCTACAGCGACCTGAACGATCCCGAAGTCAATCTCGCCTACGGTCAGCGACATCTCGAAATGCTTCGCGACAGCTATGCAACGCAGGGCCTGCTCCCCAAGATCATGGCCGCCTACAATGCCGGCCTGACCCCGGTCAGCCGGTGGAACAGCGAAATCAACGACCAGGGCGATGCGCTGCTCTGGATGGAGTCGATCCCGTATTGGGAAACGCGCGGCTACGTCGCCATCGTGATGCGCAACTACTGGATGTACGAGCGTGCGGCCGGCGTGGATTCGCCCAGTCGCCGCGCTCTCGCACAAGGGCAGTGGCCAGTCTTCCCGCAAATGTCTAGGAACCGGTCGGCCAGGCGTTAATTGCGAGGAGAAGACAGGTGGCGATCGACGAAGCGAAGACCTTCATCCCGATCAACATCGCCATCCTGACCGTTTCCGACAGCCGTACCGAAGCGAACGATACGTCGGGCGATATCCTCGCCACGCGGGTGGCCGACGCCGGTCATAACCTGGCCGCCAGGTCGATAGTGAAGGACGACGCCGAGTTGCTGGCCGGCCAGTTCAACCGGTGGATTGCGAACCCCCACATCGACGCGATCGTCAGCACCGGCGGCACTGGATTGACCGGACGGGATGTGACACCCGAAGCGCTCAACCGTCTGAAGGGCAAGGACATCCCCGGCTTCGGCGAGCTGTTCCGCTGGCTCAGCTACAAGAGTATCGGCACCAGCACCGTGCAGTCGCGCGCGCACGCGGTGGTCGCGCAAGGCACGTATATCTTCGCCCTGCCCGGCTCGAACGGCGCGGTGAAGGATGGATGGGACGGGATCCTGGCCGAGCAGCTCGACAGCCGCAACCGTCCGTGCAACTTCGTCGAGCTGATGCCGCGTTTGCGCGAATCCTGACTTCCCTTGATTCCAGTCGCTTAGGCGAGACATGGACCGCATGTTACACGGTCCAGAGGTCGAAACTCTTGCTCCCTGTTGATCTGTCCGGCCCATGCCGCCTGCATGCCTTCCGGCAGCGCCTGTAGGAAAGCAGAATCCCAGTGACATCGAGGCTTTTGTTCTTTATATGTTCTCCCTATGAGAGCATCCCGACCCCCTCGTCATCCTGACGCCGAGATCGGACGCGGCGCGGCATCGGGAGAAGTCTCGAAGCGCTTCGGGCTCGCGCAACGTGACGTCGATGGCGACTGGCGCGATCATGTCGAAACGCTCGAAGATCCGCCGGGCAAATTGCGCACGACGGTAACCGAAGAGCGTCCGAAGACGATCCTCAGTTTCAACCAATCGCCCGACATCCCTTTCGATCGCTCGATCAACGCCTATCGCGGGTGCGAGCATGGCTGCGTCTATTGCTTCGCGCGCCCTACCCATGCCTATCACGATCTTTCGCCGGGCCTCGACTTTGAAACCCGGCTTTTTGCCAAGCCGAATGCCGCCGAATTGCTGCGCGAAACGCTG
>JASJDE010000077.1 GCA_030065195.1 Erythrobacter sp.
ATGTGAATGCCATCCAGTTCGGAGCAGTGATCGCGTGTCAGGAGCTGGGCTATCAACTTTCGATCAGCCTGCTGGAAAAGCTCGAGGAAAAGTCGATCGCCGAAATCCGCGATGCTTTCGAAACGGTGATGCGGCGGCGGCGGCCCGATGGGGTCGTCTTGCTGGCACCCTATGCCAACGACGAGAAGATCGGTTTCGTCCTTCAGGAAATGGGCATCCCCGTCGTTCGGGTCGGCCCGGTCGACTTGCAGAAGCAAGGTTTGCTGGTCGAAATTGACGATTATCAGGCCGCGATCGAAGTGGTGAAGCATCTGACCGAACTGGGCCATGAGCGGATCGGGTTCATTCGCGGCAGTGAAAACCAGCGCGCGACGCATGTACGATTTTCCGGCTTTTCGGTGGCGATGGAAGCAGCTGGTTTGAAGGTCGATCCGGATCTCGTTCGGCCCGGTGCGTTCGACTTCCAATCGGGTTACGACGCCGGACAATACTTCCTCCGGCTCGGAGAGCCACCGACGGCGGTGTTTTCATCCAATGACGACATGGCAGCAGGCTTGGTGGCCGCCTACACCGAGCGCGGGCTTAAAGTCCCTCACGACCTTTCGGTGGTCGGGTTTGACGATGCCAGCATCGCGACATGCATGCGCCCGTTCCTGACGACCGTTCGCCAACCGTTGAGCGATCTCGGAGCGACGGCAGTGCGGGAGCTGGTATCGTCGCTGAACAAGACGGGAAACGGCGCACACCGGATCGTGCTCGATCACGAATTTATCCTGCGCGACACGACCGCACCGCCAAACGCAGCCTGAGACGTGGATCAATCCGGGAGAAAAACCGTGAAACCGTTTAGCAGTATGACAACGTTAGCAGCCACGCTTACCTTGGGACTGGCTTTGGCTCCGGCTCCGGCGATCGCAGACGAACATGGCGCCGAAATCGCCAAGGACTTCAAAATGAAGCGTTGCGTCAACATGGGTAACGCGCTGGAATCGCCCAATGGTTCACCCTGGGGACGGCTCTACGCCAAGGAAGACTATCAAAGGATTGCCTCAGCCGGTTTCGATACGGTACGCATCCCGGTGCGCTGGAGCGACTACACCGGACCCGCACCGAGCTATCGCATCCACCCCGACTTTGCCGAAGTGGTCGACAACAACGTCAAATGGGCTCTGACGAGCGGCCTCAACGTTGTCCTCAACATCCATCACTTCGAAGAGATCATGGACGATCCCTCCGAGCAAAGGGCGCGCTATCGTGCGCTTTGGGACCAGATTTCGCTGCGCTATTCCAAACTGCCGGACAACGTCTGGTTCGAGACGCTGAACGAGCCACACAAGAACCTGAAGGGTGCCGAAATGCGCCAGCTTCAGTCCATGGCGCTACAGATCATCCGTGGGGACAACCCCGACAGGATCGTCATCCTCGGCGGCGAGGAATGGTCGGGCATCAACTCGCTGGCGACCAATCTTTCGACCGATGACCCGAATGTGGTCTACACCTTCCACTACTACGATCCGTTCGATTTTACGCACCAGCAGGCGACTTGGCTCGGCGACGACATGCCCAAGGGCAAGCGTGGTTGGGGATCGAACGAAGACATAGCGGAACTGGCGCGAGCCGTCGAAATTGCGACTGCCTTCCGGGATGCTGTCAAACGGCCGGTCTTTCTCGGCGAATTCGGCGTCCACTCGCCGGTCGACAATGACGAGCGGGTCGAATGGGTCGGCGCCGTCAGAACCGCGATGGAAGCCGCCGATGTACCCTGGTGTCTTTGGGCCTATGGCAACACTTTTGCGCTCTACACCAATGAGAAGGGCTGGGACGAAGACATGCTGAACGCGCTCACAAGGGATTGAGTGCGCCAGGTGCGGCGGATCAGGCGGTCAGGTGCGCAAAGCTTCGACCGACCGAAGCAAGCGCGTCTTCGGGGTTATCGTGCTCGACATAAAACCGCTCGATCCCGGCTTCTTCAGCGAGCGGAAGCAGCGTCTTGAAATCGATCACTCCGTCACCGACCGAGACCATGTCCCCGCCGCTGCTGCGATCCTTGATGTGGCAGGATGTAAAGCGACCTGGCGCTCGTTTGAACAAATCGAGCGGATCCACACCCGCTTCGGCAACCCAGAAGAAGTCGATCTCCATCGTGACCAGTTCGGGGTCGGTTCGTTCAAGCAGGATATTGTAGCCTGTCGTCCCTTCCTGCTCGACGAATTCGAACTCGTGATTGTGATACCCGATCATCTTGCCGGCCGCCTTGGCTTCTGCTCCCCGCTCGTTGAGAAGGTCGGCGAGGGCGCGGTATCGGTCAGCCGTGCGTTCATCTTCGGGAATCCAGCCGAGATAGAGGATCGACTGACCGAGAATCTCCGCATCTTCCAGTGATGGACCGATGCCATCCTGCAACTCGGGCAAGCGAATATGCGCCGAGCGGCTGACCAAGCCGAGGTCGGTCATGATGGCGCGGATGTCTGCGGCCTTGTGATCGAAGAGTCCGGCAGTCTCGCAGTCCTTCACGCCGATCTCGGCAAGCGCCTCGAGCGTGCCGCGCGCGTCCCGCTCGAACAGTTCGCGCACGGTGTAGAGCTGGACGCCTAGCATCTCCGTGTAGCTGGGAAGCTCTGCCGATTGGCTTTCCGTTTCGCTCTGTCCGGTGCATCCGGCGAGCGCCGTCAGCGTTGCGATCGATCCAGCGGCTAGAAAGGCGCGGCGGTCGGTTTGGATCGTCATGCGAATTGTCCTTCTTTCATCAGCCCGGCTGCGTAGTCTACGGCGCGGGCGGTGAGCGCCATGAATGTCAGCGACGGATTCTGGCAGGCTACGGAGGCGAAGGCCGAACCATCGGTCGCGAAGACATTGGGTACGTCGTGGCTCTGATTGAACCGGTTGAGCACGGATTCGCTCGGGTCGTTGCCCATGCGTGCGCCGCCCATTTCGTGGATACAATGCCCCGGGATCGCTTCGCCTTCGAATGGCTCGATATCGACGGCCCCGGCAGCCTCCAGCATCGCCACCGCATCGCCTTGCATGGCCACACGCATTTTCCTCTCGTTTTCGCCCCAGCGCACATCCATGTGCACTTGCGGAATGCCAAGAGGATCGACCTTGGTCGGGTGCAGTGTGACTCGATTGTCGGCATCGGGAAGCTGTTCACCGAAGGCCTGGAGCCTCAGATACCAATCGCCCGGCTGGCGCAATTCTTCCTTCAGGTCGGCGCCGAACTTGCTTCCGCCTAAGGCCCTGGTCCACGACGACCGGCCACTCGAACCCTGGTATCCGAAGCCGCGCAGGAATTCGCCATCGGTCCGATTGTCGAGGTTGGCGTACCGCGCGACGTAAATCCCATTCGGTCGCCGCCCGGCAAAGTAGTCTTCCTCGAAGCCCGGCATCCGCCCCATCGCCCCGATACGGGTGTGATGGTCCATGATGTAGCGGCCGAGCACGCCGCTGGAATTGGCAAAGCCGTTGGGGAACTCCTCCGAGGTCGAATTGAGCATGACTTGCAGTGTCCCGACCGTCGATGCGCAAAGGAAAATCACGCGAGCGGTGATGTCTTGGCGTTCCTTTGTCTGCCGGTTCACGACCCGGACACCGGTCGCTCGATTGGAAGCGGGATCGTACAGGATCCGTTCGACCATACTGTCCGGCATCAGCGTCATGTTACCGGTTCGTTCGGCAGCTGGCAGCGCCCCGGCAACGCTGGAATAATAGGCTCCGTACGAACACCCCCGTTCGCACTGGTTGCGGAACTGACAACTGCCGCGTCCCAGTGAGAGCTGCTCTTCGGTTGGCTGAGTGAGATGCGCAGCGCGCCCGATCATGAAGCGGCGGTCGGGGAAGGCGTACTCGATGCCCGTCTTGGCTGCCTTCTCGACGCAGGTCATGTCCATCGGCGGCTGGAAGATGCTGTCGGGCAATTGCGGGAGGCCTTCTTCCGAACCGCTGATTCCGACAAAGCGCTCGATATGCTCGTACCAAGGCACGAGGTCGGCGTAGCGAATGGGCCAATCGTTTCCGTGCCCATCGGCCTTGTTCGCGCTGAAATCCATCTCGCTCCAGCGATAGCTCTGGCGCGCCCACATCAGGGATTTTCCGCCGACCTGATCGCCGCGCAGCCAGGTGAAAGGCGCGCCTTCGGCTTCGGAATACGGGTTCTCGCGGTCGTTGATGAAGAAGTTGCGCGTGCTTTCGCGGAATGCGTAGCATGTGGCCTGCTTGTGATAGTCACTCTCGGCCAGTTTGGGATCGACCCGGTCGCGGAAAGGCATGTCCCACGGCTCCATGTTTTCACCCACATAATCGACGCCGCGTTCGGTCTTCTTCCCGCGTTCCAGAACGAGCGTTTTCATTCCGCGCTCACAGAACTCCTTCGCCGCGATGCCACCCGACATGCCGGACCCGACAACGATGACATCGAAATTTGCACTGCCTGACATAGATTCAGTCATCCAATCTGGGTGGAGCGTTAGACGCCGCGATCGAGCCAGGCGCGGCCGATTTCGGATAGGGGGACGCAACCGTCGTAGCGGCCAGGTATCTCTTCATATGCGAGTTCTTCGGTCGCCACTTCGGAAGTGTAGAAGCCGAAGATCGTCATATCGCGAAGCTGCTGAAAGGTGGCCTCGCCGGCTTGCGATCTTGCGGCAGAGGCAAGGTCCGAGAGGATCGTATCGCGGCCTTGCGCATCGGCATCCATGAAACCGGAATCGGCAATGGCATTCAGACCCGCTGTGAATTCGCCCCGTTGTTCTTCCGTGAAGTGCCGCTCGTACACCGCAGCTATGTATTCGGGTACCTTGGCCGCGAGTGCGCCGCCCGTGTCGGTGGCCGGGATGATCCGGTCGCTTACCGCGGAAACCAAGTCCATATGCTCGACAAGCGTCGCCGGGGTGGAGGCGCAGCCACCGAGGCTGAAAAGCGCGGGGAGGGCAATTGCCGTGCCTGCAACCGTGACGGTTCCCCGCAAAAGCGAACGCCTATCCATCTCCGATGTGCTGACGGGCGTGTTCATGCTCGCTCCGCATTGGATTGGACAGCCGCATGCAAGCCTGCCTTCTGTCGGCGGTCGAACAGCCAGATTGCGCCAAAGATCACCAGCAGCGGGATCGGCAATTGCGCGACGAACTCGAACGCTTGCGGCGCCGCTTGGGCTTCGATCGTTTGCAGTTGCGCTGCGGCTTCGGGTGTATCTGCGGCTCTAAGCGCCGCGAGCGTGTCCGCACCACCGGCGCTTTCTGCCATCGCGGTATCGTACATGCGGCCCAGCACCGGCAGCAGGAAGTAGATTGTCAGTGCGCCCGCCGAGCCGATCAGGCCGATGAACCAACTGCCACCACGCGGATAGCGCTCGGACACACAGGCCATCATGGTCGGCCACAACAAGCTGACGCCAAGACCCCACACGGTGGTTGCGAGAACAACAAGGACGGCCGATTCCGCGCGCGCCATCATGAACAGTCCGACCATCGCAGCAAGGCTGCAGACCCACAGCAATCCCGGGTTGGAAAAGCGGCGCGAAAGCGGCCCGGCGAAATGCCGCATCACGAACATCAGGCCGGCAACATAGACCAGCAGCAGCACGGCGTTGAACCCGACCTTTGCGGAAAGCGCGGTTTCGATCCATGCAGCAGGGCCGAGTTCGAGTGACACCGTCAGCAGCATCGCGCCCAGCCAGATCAGGAAAGTCGGCGCCCGAACGATTTCGAGCAGCATGTCGGTAAAGGAAATGCCGTCGGCCGCTCGCTCCGTCGGCGGGAATCGGACCCCCAATGAAAGGATCAAGACGCCGAGTGCAGGCACTAGGGCGGTTGCCATCGCCATCCGCCAAGGAATGCCCATCGTGCTGACGGTGAAGCCGATCAGGCCGCCGATGATAATCCCTGCCGGCCACCACGCATGCAGTACGTTCAACCGATGGGTCTTGTCTTCCGGATAGAGCGCAGTTGTCATGGGATTGACTGCCGCCTCCATCGCTCCCCAGCCGATGCCCTGGATCAGAAACCCGCCCCAAAACAGGGCCTGCGCCGTCTCTGGACCTGCAAGCGTTGCGCCTCCTATTGCCATCACGGTCCCGGCAAAGAAGCAGATCCCGGCGCCCCGCAGGACGTTACCAATCCCGACCGCGTCGAGCAGCGGGCTGGCGAGAAACAGTGTGAACGCGAAACCGAGGAATGCCGCCCCAAGGGCGGAGCCGATCGCTTCGCCGGGATTCGGGATCCCGGCATAGATATCGGCGGCCATGTCTCCAGCGAGGCCGGTCCTCAGGACGAACAGCATGGCGGCCGTAAACAGCGTAAGCACGCCGATCCAGAACAGCTTAGTTCGCTGATAGTCAGTCGCTTGCATTGTCTGTCCCCTCCCGACTTGGCGTCAGGCTTCCTTGTTTGGCGGTGCGATCCCGAGGGCCCGCTCTATGGTAGCGTGGTCGACGTCACCGCCCGCGAAATCGTCGAACGCGTATTCGGTGGGTCGGATGATATGATCGGCGATGAAGGGAGCGCCTTCTGCTGCGCCTTGCTCCGGGTGCTTGAGACAACATTCCCATTCGAGAACGGCCCAGCCGTCGAATCCGTATTGGGTCAACTTGCTGAAGATCTGACGGAAATCGACCTGCCCGTCACCGAGCGAGCGGAAACGTCCCGCGCGATTCTGCCAGTCCTGATACCCGCCATAGACGCCTGTACGTCCGTCGGGGCGGAACTCGGCATCCTTGACATGGAACGCCTTGATGCGTGGGTGGTAGCGATCGATGAAGGCCAGATAGTCGAGCTGTTGCAACACGAAATGGCTCGGATCGAACAGTATGTTCGCACGGGGATGGCCGTCCACCGCCGCGAGGAAGGCTTCGAAACTGGCGCCGTCGTGCAGGTCTTCACCGGGGTGGATCTCAAAGGCTACGTCGATGCCGTTCTCGTCGAACACATCGAGGATCGGGCGCCAGCGTTTGGCCAATTCGCCAAAGCCCGCGTCTACGAGACCGGCGGGACGCTGCGGCCACGGATAAACCAGGTGCCACATCAACGCGCCTGGGAAACTCGGGCATGCCTTGAGTCCCAACCGCCGTGACGCGACAGCAGACTTTTTCATCTGATCGACCGCCCATGTCTGCCGTTCGGCGGGTTTTCCGCGCAACTCAGGAGGAGCGAAACCGTCGAACAAGTCGTCATAGGCGGGGTGCACCGCGACCAATTGCCCTTGAAGGTGCGTGGCCAATTCGGTGATGGCGAGACCGTGCTCGGCGCAGCGTCCGGCAAGTTCGTCGCAATAATCCTGGCTCTCGGCCGCCAGATCGAGATCCATGCAGCGAATGTCGTTCGAAGGTATCTGCACACCTTTGTAGCCGAGCGACGACACCCATGCGCAGATATTATCGAGCGTGTTGAACGGCTCTTCGTCGCTCATGAACTGCGCGAGGAAGATGGCAGGGCCGCGAAGTTCTTTCATGCCAGCAGCCCCTTCCGATCCGGCCCCGTCGCCGGTGCCTTGATTGCTTGCCATTCGCCGTGGGCGGAATTGCTGGCGACCGCCGCTTCCAAGAACGCCATCCCGCGCAAGGCCTCCGCAATACCCGGCAGTCCGAGCGCTGAGGGTGTTGAACCGCCGTCGATTGCAAAGGCGAAACTGCGATAGAGATTTGCGAAAGCCTCGATGTAGCCCTCCGGATGGCCGGACGGCATGCGGCAGCGCGCCAGGGCCTCTTCGCAAAGCGGTTTGTCCACTCCTGCGCGATGGACGAGGACGACACCATCGCTGCGCCGTTCGATCAGCGAATTGGGCTCCATCTGGCGCCATTCCAGGCTAGCGTTGGTGCCGTATGTCCGGATAGTCAGATCGTTTTCGTCTCCGACGCAGACCTGGCTGGAAACGAGCGATCCGGTCGCACCGTTTTCAAGCGTGAACAGGATTTCGCCATCGTCATCCAGCGCGCGGCCTTCGAAATGACTGCGCAGCCGCGCAGACAACGAATCCATTCGCGACCCGCAGACGAATTCGGCCAGCGAATGCGCGTGACTTCCGATGTCGCCCAAGGCGCCGGCTGGACCGGCCAGCTCCGGGTCGACCCGCCATGCGGCCTGTTTGTTGCCGCTCTCCGCGCGCTGCGCCAGCCAGCCTTGCGTGTACTCGACGCGCACCTTGCGGATCGGGCCGAACTCGGGTCGGCTCGCGAGGTGACGGGCCTGCCATACCATCGGATAGCCGAGATAGGTGTGGGTCAGGCAATACGCCGCATCGCAATTATCGAGCACTTCTCCCAGGGCCTCAACCTCGCCGAGCGATATTCCTGCGGGCTTGTCCGAGACGACATGGATTCCGGCTCGCAAGGCTTGGACGGCCATGGGGACGTGCATGTGGTTCGGAGTGACTATCGACAGGCACTGCATCGCATCGGCAGGCCGAACGCTTTCACCGGCCAGCATCGCATCGAGGTGCGGGTAGCAGCGTTCGGCTCCAAGGCCGAGCTCGGCGCCGGTCGCCTGGCAGTTGGCATGGTCGCGGCTGAAGGCCCCGCAAACGAGATCGATCCGCCCGTCCAATGCTGCGGCCATGCGGTGCACCGCGCCGATAAAGGCGCCGCTTCCACCACCAACCATGCCCATCCGCAGACGTGCAGCCATCCAAAACCCCTCCAGACAGGTGGCTTGTGCGCCATCTTGTCTTACGTTGTCAATTTGTATTACTGAATGGGACAGGGCGTCAAGAGACACGTCTGTGGAAGGCCGGCCCTCCTTCGCCAACAGCGCGATTGACATCGGCAGACCGCATGCGATCCTGATGCAGGAATAGAGGAGTGCAGGGGTGGCCGCCGGCGACGCCGCAGAGAAAATCAACGATATTGTCGTGGTCGGAGGTGGTACCGCGGGGTGGATGACGGCCGCGGGCCTATCCAGCATGCTCGGTCCGGCGGGCCTGAAGGTGACCCTGATCGAATCCGATTCGATCGGCGTTGTCGGGGTCGGCGAGGCAACACTACCGCATATCAAGCTGTTCAACGATACGATCGGCGTCGACGAAGCCGAATTCATGTCAGCGACGTCCGCTACGTTCAAACTGGGCATCGAATTTGTGAACTGGGGTCGAAAGGGCGACAGCTATATTCATCCCTTCGGCGAATTCGGACTAGCGAATGAGGGCGTCGCCTTTCACCAATATTGGCGCAAATTCGCCGACCTACAGGAAGTGGGGCAACTCGAAGACTATTCTCTGCCCGTGATCGCCTGTCGCGAAGGAAGGTTCCAACCTCCCAGCGACGATCCGAGGTCGGTTCTGTCGACCTATCGCTACGCCTACCAGTTCGATGCACTGCAATACGCTCCCTTCATGCGTTCGCATGCGGAGAAGCGAGGAGTTGCTCGGCTGGAAGGAAAGGTGGTGGATGTCGCGCTAGAGGGCGAAAGCGGCAGGGTCACGTCGCTCACTCTGGAGGACGGTCGCACTGTCGACGGCGATCTGTTTATCGACTGCACAGGCTTCTTCGGCCTGCTGATCGAGCAGCAATTGCAGGCCGGCTACGATGATTGGAGCGAATGGCTACCCGCCGACCGCGCGGTAGCGGTGCCTTGCGAGAGTGCCGGCCCTTTGCGGCCCTATACCCGCGCGACTGCGCATGGCGCGGGTTGGAGCTGGCGGATCCCTCTGCAGCATCGCACGGGCAATGGACATGTCTATTCGAGCCAGTTCCTGTCCGACGAAGAAGCGTGCTCGACACTGCTCGACGAACTGGAAGGCAATCCCCTGTCCGAGCCGCGCCAGCTCCGTTTCGTAACCGGCAAGCGACGCAGGCTATGGGACAGAAACGTTGTCGCGATCGGCCTGTCGGGTGGCTTCCTCGAACCGCTCGAAAGCACCAGCATCTATCTGATCCAGGAAGGCATATCGAAACTGCTCGAACTGTTTCCCGACACCCATGACTGCGCGGTTGAGAGAGCCGAATACAATCGCTGGATGGATCTGCAATTCGAGCGGATCCGCGACTTTCTCATCCTTCACTATCACGCGACTGAGCGCGATGATTCCCCCTTCTGGAATCATATGCGGACGATGACGCCGCCCGATAGTTTGCGCGAACGAATGGAACTGTTCCGGGCGCACGGCCACGTCTCCGCATACGAACATGGATTGTTTCTGGTCCCGAGCTGGATTGCGGTCCTGATTGGACAACGTGTCTTCCCTCGCGGCTACGATAGTCGTGTCGACGGTATTGCCGACGATCAGGTGCTCAAACATCTCGCCGGATTGAAGGCGCACATGCAGAGTGCCGCCGGTTCGATGCAGGATCATGCTGCCTATCTCAGCGCGATGACAAGTTTGAGCGACGCGGCATGAGTAGCGAACGAATCCTGGTTCGCGGCAGTGCGCTCCCGGTCGCCCTGGTCGGCGCGATCCTGGCGCGGCGGTGGTCGGGCAAGGGAAAGGAGCTCGTTCTGGCGCCGGAACGGGAAGGTGCGAACGCCTCGACCGTCATCGCGCGCCCGGACCACAAAAACGTGCATGCCGAACTCGGACTGGCGATCGAATCGTTGGCGCAAGGTGCGGAGGCGGTGCCCGTGCTTGCCGTCGCGACCACGTGTGGAACGGGGCAAGTGTCGCTCCCCTTTTCGCCCTACGGGATGGCTCGCGGAGGAACCGATTTCCATCATTTCTGGCGCCGTGCCATTGCGTCGGGAGAGCAGCCGGATCTCGCGGAATTCTCTCTGGCACTGCGGCTTGATCGGGCCGGCGGAAGGCTACCCCTATCGACCTTGGCGCAATTGCCTCTGGAATTCGGATTGCGCATGGATCGCCTTCGCTACATCGAAGTTCTCTCGAAGCGCGCGACTTCGCTGGGTGCGTTCATTGCGGATGATGCGGGAACCGACGCTGACTTGATCGTCGATTGCCGAGTCGGATCCAACCGGTCGGGCTGGATCGAAGATCGTCTGTTGATTGCGGATGAGAACGACATCCCCGGTCTTGAATGGCAAATCTGCGTCAATGCCGCACGGCGTTTCCTGGGCCTTGCGGCGAAATTGTCCGACAGCGAAACGGAGCGGCGCGAATATTCGAGGTTGGCGCGGGCTGAATCCGCACGAATACGGGATTTTCGAGCGCTGCTGCGCGATCCGGAGCCGAGGGAAACCGAGCACGCTTCGCTCAGCAGAAAGATCGACCTGTTTGAAGCCTGCGGTCGGATCCCCAGCGAGGATTTCGAAGTCTTCGGCCAGCCAGAATGGCTTGCCGCGCTTTTGGCAAGAGGCATCTGGCCCAAACGATACGACCGTTTGGCAGATTCAATTCCGGATAAGCAATTGCGCAGCTGGCTATCGAGCATGCAGCGCCAAATCGGCGAAATCACCGACCGGAGCCTGCGCGCATGAAGGGCAATCCCATCCAACGCGTCATCATTGCAGGTGGGGGAACCGCAGGGTGGATGACTGCGGCGGCGCTGGCTAAGCTGATGGGAAATGCAGGGGTCTCTGTGACGCTGATCGAATCCGAGGCTATCGGCACGGTCGGCGTCGGCGAAGCGACCATCCCGCCCATCGCCAAGTTCAACGCCCAGCTTGGCATCGACGAGCACGAATTCGTCCGCGAAACGCAGGCGACTTTCAAGCTCGGCATCGAGTTCAACGATTGGGGCGGTCTGGGCGAAAGCTATTTTCATCCATTCGGCCGCTACGGCTTCGATCTTGAGGGCCTGGACTTTCATCAATATTGGCTGCGTCTGCGCGAACTGGGGGACGCGCGGGAACTGGGCGAATACTCCCTCAACACGTTGGCCGCCTACGCGGGCAAATTCCTGAAACCCGAGCCTGATCATGGACAGGTGATCGGGCAAATGGGTTACGCATTCCATTTCGATGCATCGCTGTATGCCGCGTTCCTCCGTCGCTTCGCCGAGAGCAAGGGTGCGACAAGGATCGAAGGCAAGATCGAGCGCGTCGAACGGAACCCCGAAAGCGGTCTCATCGCTGCGCTTGCACTCGATGAAGGCCGCCGGATCGAAGGCGATCTGTTCATCGATTGCACAGGGTTTCGCGGTTTGCTGATCGGGCAGGCGATGGGGTCCGACTATCGTGACTGGAGCCACTGGCTTCCATGCAATCGCGCGGTGGCCGTGGCGTGCGGGAAGAATGGCGATCCCTTGCCCTTCACGCGGTCGACTGCGCGAGAGGCGGGTTGGCAATGGCGCATTCCGCTGCAGCACCGCACCGGCAACGGACACGTATATTGCGATGCGCATCTGAGCGCGGAGCGGGCCGAAGAGATCTTGCTCGCAAACCTTGATGGAGAGGCGATAAGCTCACCCAATCACCTGCGCTTCCAGACCGGTCACCGCGAGCAATTCTGGGCGGGCAACTGCGTCGCGATTGGGTTGTCTTCGGGATTTCTCGAACCGCTGGAATCGACCAGCATCCACCTGATCCAGATGGGGATCGCCAAGCTTGTCGCGTTGTTTCCGGGAAGTATCGAGGCACCGTTTGAGCGCGCCGAATACAACCGGTTGATGACCGACGATTTCACCCACGTGCGCGATTTCCTGATCCTCCACTACAAGGCAACCAAGCGCGATGATGCACCGTTTTGGGATTATGTTCGCGAGATGAGTATTCCCGAAAGCCTCAAGCAAAAAATGGACCTGCTGCGCTCGCGCGGCCGGTTCTTCAAATACGATGCCGAACTGTTCGACCTGACAAGCTGGCTGGCCGTTGCCGAAGGTCAAGGTTGGGGCCCCGAAGGCTACAGCCCGGTGGCGAATGGATTGAGCGCGTCAAACCTGTCGCAAAGTCTGGCGAACATGCGCGCGGTCTATGCCAAGACGATCGACGCGATGCCGACCCACCAGGCTTACATCGACCGGTTCTGCAAAGCTGCCCGTCCCGCAAGACGGGCGGATGCGGCATGACCGCTGCGTTGCTCGACCGGGTGGTCATTGTCGGCGGAGGGACGGCCGGCTGGATGGCGGCTGCGGCGCTCGGTCACCTGCTCGACGGTTCACCTACTCAGGTGACCCTGATCGAGTCGGAGGCGATCGGCACGGTCGGTGTGGGCGAAGCGACGATCCCGCCGATTATCGCTTTCAATACGATGCTGGGCATCGACGAAGATGAGTTCGTCCGGGCCACCAATGCCACGTTCAAGCTCGGCATCGAGTTCGTCGATTGGTTCGAGAAGGGGCACAGCTACATCCACCCTTTCGGCGATTTCGGGCGCGACTTCGATGCCATCCCCTTCTATCAATACTGGCTCTACCGTAGCCTTGCCGGCGAGAGAGACGACCTGTTTTCCTACTCGCTGATGGTCGAAGCCTGCCGGCGCGAGAAGTTCATGCGCCCGCTTACCGATCGTCCGCAATCCGCCTACGCGGGCATCAATTACGCATTCCAGTTTGACGCATCGCTGTATGCGGCGTTTCTGCGTCGTTTTGCCGAAGGGAAGGGCGTCGAGCGCATCGAAGGCCGGATCGACTCCGTCGCACAGGATGGTGAGAGCGGGCATCTCACAGCAGTCCAGCTCGAAAGCGGAAAACAGGTCGCTGGGGACTTCTTCATCGACTGTTCGGGTTTTCGCGGACTGCTGATCGAGCAGGCGCTTGAAACCGGATACGAAGACTGGCGCAAGTGGCTGCCATGCGATCGAGCGGTTGCGATTCCATGCGAAAAGAACGGGTTTCCGATTCCCTACACCCGTGCAATTGCTCGAGATGCTGGCTGGCAGTGGCGCATTCCGCTGCAGCATCGCACCGGCAACGGTCATGTCTATTGCAGCGAGTATATGGACGACGACACGGCGGAACGCCAGTTGCGCGACAGTCTCGACGGCGCGCCCCTGTCGGAAGCCAACCGATTGCGGTTCGTTACCGGTCATCGAAAGCAATTCTGGAGCGGCAACGTCCTCGCGCTGGGGCTGGCAGCCGGATTCATGGAGCCGCTTGAATCCACGAGCATTCATTTGATCCAGACCAGTCTGGCACGGCTGCTCACTCATTTTCCCGATAAACGGTTCAATCCCTCGGACAGGGAGGCGTTTAACTCCCGGACCTTGAGGGAATACGAACTGGTGAGGGATTTTCTCGTGCTTCACTATACGGAGACCCGGCGCGACGACACGCCGTTCTGGCGCCATTGCCGGAGCATAGAGCGGCCCGCCGAGCTCGAACGGAGGATCGCTCAATTCCGCGACGGTGGGAGAATCTTCGAAGAGCCGAATGACGTATTCGGCACGGCGAGCTGGCTCGCGGTGATGTATGGTCAGGGAATCGATCCCGTTGCGACCAATCCGCTTATCGCCAAGCTTCCACTGGCAAAGATAGACTCGATAATTCGTCAGATTGGGACCACAATTGATAACGCGGCCAATGATATGCCGACGCATCGCGAATTCATTGAAGAAAATTGTGCTGCAAAAATAGTTACTTGAAAGAATCATGATGCGGAATGGCCGCAAATCCACAGCATTTGACAATCCCGATTGACATCGATGTCAAAATGCAGTCAAATCATCGTGGATAGATTTGAGTGACCCCTTAACGGGGCGCTATGGGAGGGGAAAACTGGTGAAACTGTCTCGCGCTTGCGCCACTGGCGGTGCTGTATCGAAGTCATTGCTTTCGAGCGTCTCGACCCTTGGCCTTCTCGCGGCGGCGCCTGCGATTGCACAGGATCAGGCAGAGGAAGAAACCGAGTCGTCCGAGGCCGTCGAGGAAGGCGATCTGATTATCGTCACCGGTATCCGCGCTTCGCTTGAGAGCGCGCAAACCATCAAACGCGATGCCGATACCTTCGTGGACGTGATTACCGCCTCGGATATCGGCGCATTGCCGGATCGTTCCGTTTCCGAAGCTTTGCAGCGCGTCCCGGGCGTGAGCGTCCTGCGGTTCGCCGGTCCCAATGATCCGGATCACTTTGCGGTTGAGGGCAGCGGCGTGGTCATCCGCGGTCTCCCATTCGTGCGATCAGAGCTCAACGGAAGAGACGTTTTCGCCGCCAATTCCGGTGGCGTTCTGGGGTTTGAAGACGTCTCTCCGGAACTGCTCGGCAGCGTTGTGGTCTTCAAGAATTCGTCCGCAGACCTGATCGAGGGCGGCGCAGCCGGCACGATCGATTTGCGCACGCGCCTGCCGTTCGACCAGGCCGGTCAGGTTATCGCTGCCAGCGTGGAGGCGCAGCTCACCGACTTTGCTGACGAGGTGACGCCCGGAGCCTCGTTCCTGTATTCGAACAGTTGGGACGTTGGCGGCGGAACGTTCGGATTGCTGGGCAACATCTCGTACAACCGGCTGAAAACTCGCGGTGACGGGACGGGCCTTGCCGATTTTCGCGACCGCGACGATGGCGGAACGCCGAACGATCCATCCGATGACGTCTTGATCACCGATGCCAATGGCAACCCGCTGTTCATCCCGTCGGGCGGCAGCATTCGCACGCAGCAATTCGATCGCGAACGTCTGTCGATCGCTGCGGCGGCGCAGTATGAAAGCGCCGACGGTCGTTGGTTGGCCACCGCTCAGTTCCTGCGTTCGGACTCGTCGCTGGTCTGGGGTGAGAATGTCATTGAGACAGCCGCCGATGGTGCTGCGCGCAGTCGCCCGGGACTGGACCGTTCCGACTTCGTGTTCGATGATGACGGCGTTTTCACCAGCGGCACGATCACCGACAACTCCCAGTGGCGCGGGCCGAATGTCGGTGGCTATCTGGCTCCCAACGGGGGTCAACAGATCAATCTTTTCCGCGAGCGATCGGAAGAGGACATCACGAACGATTATGGCTTCAACCTGAAGTTTTCGGCGACGGACAACCTGCGTTTCAACTTCGACGCGCAGTATATCGATTCGACCTCCGACATTTTCGACCTGACCGTCCACAACAGCTTTTTTAGCCCGGTTACGGTCGACTCGGAGCGCGGTCGAGTGCCGTTTGTCGGGTTCGAGCCGAGCAATTCCTTCATCCGATCGGCAATGGATCACACGACCCAGAACGAGGCGGATTCGCTCGCATTTCGCGGCGACGTGGAATACGATTTTTCCGGCGATGGTTGGCTGAAATCCATCCGGGCGGGGGCGCGCTATTCGGATCAGGACATCCTCA
>JASJDE010000078.1 GCA_030065195.1 Erythrobacter sp.
TAGCCGTTGGTAAGCCCGCGCTCTGCCAGCGCCGTGCGGACGGCGTCACGCTTGGGCTTGTCCCTCCCGCCTTCGTCGAGGAACGGAAAACGGAACCACGGACGAAAGCCCTGGCGACCCTTGAACCAGTTCGCGGCAGCATCGATGTCGGCAACATACTTCGCAGTGTCGATATCACGCAGCTGCGGATGCGTGTTGGTGTGATTGGCGATGACATGGCCGGCGGCGACATAGGCAGCGATCCGCGCTTCGCCACCCGGGCGTTCCGCCAGCTTTCCGGGGTTCAAGAAGAAAGCCGCCTGGTCAACACCAGCCTCGCTGAGCGCAGCGATCAAGCGTATGGCGCGCTCGTCTTCTGAATAGAGCACTCCGGGATGGCGCGGCGTATCGTCGAATGTGAGCGCGATGCGCTTTTCCTCGGCGCTGAGGGGCGCGCCCAGCGCCAGGAGGAACGCAAGGACCAGCCAGCGGAGCATCCTGTTGCGCCTAGCCGAAAGTCGGTATCACGAACGCATTCGAGCCATCGCCCCCACCGTCGGGCCAACGCTGGGTGACCTTCTTGGCCTTGGTCCAGAATCGCAGGCCTTCGGTCCCGTACTGGTCAATGTCGCCAAAGCCAGACCGTTTCCAGCCGCCGAAAGAGTGGTATGCGACCGGTACGGGGATCGGCACATTGATCCCGACCATGCCGACATTGACCCGGCTTGCAAACTCGCGCGCAGCGTGGCCGTTGCGAGTGAAGATCGCCACGCCGTTGCCGTATTGGTGTTCGCTCGGCAGGCGTACCGCGTCTTCAAAGTCATGTGCGCGCACCATTTGCAGGACCGGGCCGAAAATCTCTTCCTGGTAACTCGACATGGTCGGAGTGACACGGTCGATGAGGGTGGGCCCGACGAAAAACCCGTTTTCGTGGCCTTGCAGCGTGTAGCCGCGCCCGTCGATGACGATATCCGCGCCTTCCTGCTCCGCGGTGTCGATCCAGCCTTCGATCCGGGCCTTGTGTTCCGGCGTGACCACGGGTCCGTAATGCGCGTCCGGATCGGTGGAGACGCCAATCCGCAACGCGTTGATTGCCGGGATCAGCTTTTCCTTGAGCCGTTCGGCCGTGTCGTCACCGACCGGGACAACAACCGGCAGCGCCATGCAGCGTTCGCCGGCGGAACCGAAAGCCGCGCCTGCCAGATCGTTAACGACCTGATCGAGATCGGCGTCGGGCATGACAATTCCATGGTTCTTCGCACCGCCCATAGCCTGGACGCGCTTTCCGGCTTCCGCCCCACGCTTGTAGACATAGTGCGCAATGTCGGACGATCCGACGAAGCTCACGGCTGCAATCGCCGGGTGGTCGAGGATAGCATCGACCATCTCCTTGTCGCCGTGAATGACCTGGAGCAGACCTTCCGGGGCGCCGGCTTCGACAAAGAGTTCGGCAAGACGCACCGGGACGCTGGGGTCGCGTTCGGAGGGCTTGAGAATGAAGGCATTGCCTGCCGCAATCGCCATGCCGAACATCCACATCGGGATCATGGCGGGGAAATTGAACGGCGTGATCCCCGCGCCGATACCGAGAGGCTGGCGCATGGAATAGACGTCGATGCCCGGTCCTGCGCCTTGCGTGTATTCACCCTTGAGTACCTGCGGGATACCGCAAGCATACTCGATCACCTCAAGCCCGCGCTGTACGTCCCCTTTGGCGTCGTCGATTACTTTGCCGTGCTCGCTCGACAGCAGTTCGGCGAGGCTCTGCATATTGGCTTCAACCAATTCCTTGAAGCGGAACATGACACGGGCGCGCCTTTGCGGATTGGTCGCGGCCCAGGCCGGCTGGACCTGTTGCGCGGTGGCGACGGCGCGCTCCAGCAACGCGGCATCGCCAAGACCGACCTCGGCTTGCACTTCGCCGGTGGAAGGATTCCAGACCTGATGCGTGCGAGCCGGAGAGCCACCCGAACCGCCAACTAGGAAATGATCGACCTGCCGCATGATTATTCCTCTCAACTATTCGAATCTGTCTCTCGCCCTAGCGGGCCTGACGTGCGAATCCAACAATTGCGGGCGATACTAAGCGATAGCGGCTCCATCACCTATTCGATTGACCAAACACGGAACCATGTCGCGGCGTTGCCGTAGCGGCATTTTGGTGTAACCCTTCACACCGCGATGACGAACGCAAATTGAACCATTTCGACTGCCGAGACGAATATGGTTCAATCGCCCGCAGGATCGGGAGAGGATCGGCTGGCTGGGATCGCGCCGAAGCCAGCGTAATGGATCGATATCGAGAGGAATGATCATGGCTAGCAACAAGCTCACCACGCAAGCTGGTTTCCGCGCCGGGCCCGTTTTGTCCGCCATAGCAGCGTGTGCCGTGCTGCTGGGAGCGGGAACGACAGCCTACGCAGCCGGTGGTGGAGGCGGGGGCAGCTCGGTTTCCCCTAGCCAAAGCGCTCCGCGCTATGACCCTGCCGAAGAGTACCGAAAGGGTGTCGAGGCGCTAAACCAGGAGCAGTTCGACGTGGCGGCGAAGCATTTCCGCCGGGTCACCAAGGTATCGCGGCGCGACCCGAACAGCCACTACCTGCTCGGTGTTTCCTATATGCGCGGCGGCGACGCCAAGAAGGCGCGCAAGCCGCTGGAGAAGGCCGTCAAATATGCGCCAGACCTGCTTCCCGCGCAGCGCGATCTCGCCATCGTCTACATGCAGCTGGAGCGCTCGGACGATGCAAATGGGGTGCTGGCTGCGCTCAAGCAAAAGCAGACGGCGTGCGGCGACACCTGTCAGGAAAAGGGTAGCCTCGACGCGATCGTCACCGAGGTAGAGAATGCCCTCAATGGCGCGAAACTGAGCCGTTTTGGCCCTGCGGATGCGCTGCTGGCCAAGGCCTCCGTGGGTGACGCCCGCTACGGCGAGGCCATCGGCTTCATCAACGAAGGAAAGTACGAGCTCGCCCTGATCAGCCTCAAGGAAGCCGGTATCGCATTCGGCCCGCATCCCGACATCTTGACCTACCAGGGGTTCGCCAACCGCAAGTTGAGCCGTTTCGACAGGGCCGAACGCTATTACAAACGCGCGCTCGACGTTGCTCCGGACCACCTTGGGGCGTTGGAATATTATGGCGAACTGAAAGTAGAACGCGGGGACATTGCGGGTGCCAAGTCGCATCTCGCACGTCTGGATGAGCTTTGCACATTTGGTTGCTACGAGGCCGAGGAACTGCGCAATTGGATCGCAAACCGCACAAGCTAGGCAGGGTGCTGCTGTGCTTCGGCCTGGCAGCGACGACCGCGATTGCGCAGGAGGCCGCGCAACTGAGGGAAGAAGCGTGGCTGTCGGAAGGGGGCAGGTTAGAGGCACTCGCGAGCGAGCCGGCAGTGTTCGATGCCGACCTTGTGCGAATGATCGAGCAGCAACCTGGTCTCCTCGACCACATGGGATCCGGCAACTGGAAGGACCGCGTGCGGGTCGGTAGCATGTTGTTCAAGACGCCCTTCTTGTTTGGCGGTCAGGCCGCCAAAGCCGGGCTCTCGTGCCATTCCTGCCACGTCAACGGTCGTGACAATCCGCATTTCCAGTTTCCCGGCGTCTCCGGCGATCCGGGAACGGCAGACATCTCGCACAGTTTCTTCAGCAAGAATCTGGGCAACGCAGAATTCGATCCGGTGCCGATTCCCGACCTAGCGATACCGGGCAAGATCGATCATTCAGCCCAGTCGCGAGAGCTTGAACAATTCATCCGGACCATCGTCGTCGACGAGTTCTCCGGCGATGAGCCGGGCGAATACACTGTCGGCGCACTCGCAACCTATGTTCGGGCAGTCGCACTGACCGCTGGATCCAATGACCTCAAAAGAACCGATCGCAGCATCAGTCGCGACCTCGATGTGGTTCATGCCATGGTCGAACAAGCGCGCTATCGCTTGGTGGATCGACCGGAAGATTCCTATCGTCTTTCCCGCCTCCTTCTGGCCGGGGCGCGCCATCGTCTCGCACTGGTGCATGAACGGCTGGTCGAGGCCGATCAGGCTGCCCATCGCCTTCGGCTGGAGCGGGCTTCGCGCGCCTTGGGTGAGGTGCAGAACCGGATTTCGGAAGGAATGGCGAATCACGCGATCGCGTCGATCGCCCTGACCGGGTGGTTGCAGTCCTTTGCCGACCGCGCCGAACTCGAAGCGCAGCATGCGACCAGCCTCTACAATCGAGAGCGACTGGAGCAGCATCTGGCGGACGCTGAATAAACCTGTTGCAATTCGCACGTCCTCCGGCGATTTGCTGGGACGGGTCGCGGGTGTAGCTCAATGGTAGAGCAGGAGCTTCCCAAGCTTAAGACGAGGGTTCGATTCCCTTCACCCGCTCCATTCGGGAAAACCCTAAACATCGGAAGAAAAAGTTCTAACTTTGCCCTTCGCGCAGGATCGGCTATCCCGTTGGCGTGCAAAAACAGGCGGAACAAATCGACTTCGACGCGATGCTGGTTTGGCGCGAGCGCGCTGATGCTGCGCTCGATGCGTTGACCGATCGCCAGACCGAAGTGCTGGAGCACGCGGCCGAGGGTAAGAAGAATGAGCTGATTGCGCACGAGATTGGTCTCACCACCAATTCGGTAGAGAAGCACTTGCGCAAGGCGAAACGCGCGCTGGGTGCCTCGACGCGCGATCAGGCGATCAAGAAGTTCATCGTCCTTCGCACCATAACAGGAACCCGGAATTCAGGGTTCCTCCCCCTAGATGTCACTGAAAACCTGGTTGAACAAACGCTTCAGGCACTGCCGGTCATGGTTGCCCAGCAGCTTCGAAGCTCACCCGAGTTCGAACAGTTTCTGGACGACTTGAGATCGTCAGGCCCGAGGGCTTGGGATGCCAAGTTCGGTCGGGGATGGCGCGCTTGGGCTATCCCGGTCGGGGCGGCATTCATGATCATCTTGGCGGGCAGCGCGATCGGACTTGCCAACGCGTTGGACACGATGGTCGCAAACTAGCCCTCGTCACTTTTGTCGAGGACTAAAAAATGACCATAACGATTGAAGACATCGTCCAAGAGATCAGCGACAATTTCCACACGATGACCGATCAGACCGATCAGCTGCTGGCGGATTTATCGTATCAATTGCAGGCGGCGATCACATTGCGGACCGAAACCGGCATGTCCGGCATCGAATCCCAACGCACGATCAAACACCTGACGGCAACGATCCTGAGCATTTCCGAAGCGCGCGGGACGCTTGCCTTGGCGCACTCTGCCGCTGAGAAAGAGGCCGAGAAAGCAGGCTTGCCCTGGGATTGTCCGGACCAAGCGGAACTTGAGACTGTACCCCACCTTAGACTGGTCGAAGGCTAATCGACTGTGCTGCCCGACTTCAGCCATCTAGGGATCGCCATATTCTACGTGGTGTTCTTTGGCGGGCTGCCGCTGGCAGCGTGGTTCGGCGGCGCACCCGAACGGTGGGGTGTCGCCGCCTTCGCGGGAATGCTGATCGTACAAGGATTGCCGTACGGCCTATTGGTCGATCCGACATACAATTCAGTAGACTTGGTAGTCTTGATTTCCGACGTGCTGGCGTTTGCCGCCTTCTTTGCGATTGCGCTGAATGCGCGTAGGGTTTGGCCACTTTTCGCCGCTTCTCTTCAATTGATCAGTGTGTTGGGACACTTCGCACGCGGCGTCACCGACATCATCGGTTTCTCGTATTCGTTGCTTAATAGTGTACCGACAACACTGGTAATGCTCTTGGTTTTAGCCGGAGCCGTGTTGCACCAGATGCGATTGCGTCGTCGCGGGGAAGACCCCGACTGGGTTCCTTTCAGACAATACAGCGAGTTTCGTGAACTGGCCACTTGAGGGGCGCCTCTACAGGCAACCTATAGGTTCCCGGAACATCGTTTTTGGGGTAAAATGCCTACAGGTCTTCTGCAGTATTCGGGTGTGCCCAATGCTGCCAATACCGTTCCACAACAATACTGGGGAACTCTGGGCGCAGGCGTAGGCTCTGTTGCGGAAGACCAAGAAACTCGCGTGACGCAAGAAGCCTTGCCCGAAACACGAGGCTGTCGATCCGATGCAGGGTCGGCAGCCTCTTCAGCTTCGCGGTTCGTCGAAAGCGACGTCTGGTCGCTGGCAAGCCGAGCGCTGCTTCGGAACATCCAACCGCGCCGGCATTCGAAGATCCAAGGCGGATCGCCAGACGATGCGACATTGCTCGATCCCATAGGTTAGTGAAAATTCCCAACCCTCGGGAAGGCGACTTCGATGTGTGGAATGCGTGATTATCTAAGCATCTGAAAATAATACAATTTCGATTTTGGCACGGGCCTTGCGGAGTCCTCGGCATCCAGCAGGATGATCTTGCTGGTCACGAAAACACCTCAGGAGACCCACAATGTTTGCCACCGAATCCACCAGCACCAACCTCGTTGCAGCAGTCTTCGCCCTCGGCGTTTCGGCCGTTCTTTATGCCGCTGCAATCGTCCCGGCCAGCCCGACCCTTTTCGCCTGAAGCGCCCGGCATTCGCCTGCACCCTATCGTTAGGAGACCTTCCATGTTCGCCACCCAAACCCGGACCAACCTGTTCGCAGCCACCTTCGCTCTGAGCGTTTCGACAGGTCTCTATGCTGCCGCCATCGTACCCGCCAGCCCGGCCATGTTCGCCTGAGGCTGAGCTTCCAATCGAGGTTCAGGAACCCACCATGTTCGCCACCGACCCCCGCACTCACGTTCTCGCCGCTGTGATTTCCGTCGGCCTCTCAGCCATGCTGTATGCCGCTGCGATTATCCCCGCCAGCCCGAACCTTTTCGTCTAGATCCGATCTAGTCAGCAACTCGCCTGCGGGCGATCAGGAATTCCGCAGGCTGTCCATGTCGATCACGAACCTGTATTTGATATCGCTGGCTTCCATCCGATCAAAGGCCGTTTGAATATCCTGCATCGCGATCGTCTCAATGTCGGGAAGTATCTCGTGTTCGGCGCAGAAATCGAGCATTTCCTGTGTTTCCGCTAGACCGCCTATTCCACTTCCCGTCAGCACCTTTCGTCCCAGCAAGACCCCGGTGTGCAATTCCGGCATCATGTCGATCATGCCGACCAAAACTTGGACGCCGTCGATCTTCAGCAGGTGGAGGTATGGCGTGACGTCGTGGCGAACCGGAATGGTGTTGAGCACCAGGTCGAAATAGCCGGCCTTTGCCTTCGTCTCGGATTTGTCGGATGAGTTCAGGAATGCGTGCGCACCCAGCTTCTCAGCGTCGACACGCTTGCTCTCGCTCCGCGAAAGAACGGTAACTTCCGCACCCATCGCAGCGGCCAGCTTGACCCCCATGTGCCCCAATCCGCCCAGGCCCGCCACGGCAACCTTCGATCCCGGTCCCACGTTCCACGTTCGCAAGGGTGAGTAGCTGGTGATCCCGGCACACAGAAGCGGAGCCGCTTCGGCCATCGGCAGCGCATCCGGCACTCTCAGCACGAACTCCTCGCGGCAGACGATCCGTTCGGAGTAACCGCCGAACGTCTTGCTGCCATCCTGCCGGTCGATGCCGTTGTAGGTTCCGGTCATGCCGCCATCGAGGCAGTATTGCTCCAGGTCCCGATCACAATGATTGCACTCGAGGCAGCTGTCTACCATGCATCCGATGGCGACGCGGTCTCCGACTGCATGACGCGTTACGGCTTCCCCTATTGCGCCGACGGTGCCGACAATCTCGTGACCCGGGACGATCGGATACTTGGTAAAACCCCAATCATTGCGTGCGCTGTGCAGGTCCGAATGGCAGATGCCGCAATGGCTGATCTCAATCAGGACGTCGTCGTCGCGCAAACCGCGGCGCGTGATATCCATCGGACCGACACCGCTCTCGGGCGATGTCGCACCATAGGCCTTGGTCGGGTATTCGTTGGTCGCTGCGACCATCGCGGCTCTCCTATTTTGGCGGCATCCGGATTGCCCCGTCGAGGCGGAATTGATGTCCGTTGATGTAGCTATTGCCGGCGATCTCGCAGATCAAGGACGCGAATTCTTCGGGTTCGCCAAGCCGCTTGGGGAAGGGCACGCTGGCATTGAGCTGGTCCCACATCTGCGGGTTGCGGTCCTTCATGCCAAGCATGAGCGGAGTGGCGAAGATACCCGGCATCACCGAATTCACGCGGATGCCCAAATCCATCAGGTCACGAGCCATCGGCAGCACCAGCCCGTTGACGCCCGATTTGCACGATCCGTAGATCACCTGTCCGATCTGTCCGTCCTGCGCTGCGACACTGGCGGTGAGCGTTATCGAACCCCGTTCCCCGTCATCGTTGAGCGGTTCACCGTTGGCCATGCCCAGCGCCGAGATGCTGGCGACGCGGTAGCTTGCGACAAGGATCCCTTCGGCCCCAAACTGGTAATCCTCGGTTGGCAAGCGTTTGTAGCCGCCGCTCTCCTTGTCGTAGCCGATCGTCTTTCCGCGACGGCTTGCCATCGCGCAGTGGACCGTGACGCGTTCCTGTCCGTTTGCCTCGCGAGCCGCGGCGAAGCCCGCCTCAACGCTCGCTTCGTCCATGATATCCACCAGGTGGAATGTTCCGCCGATCGCGGCGGCGTGCTCTTCACCTGCTTCCTCGTTGATATCGAAGATCGCTACCTTGAGTCCCGCCTGTGCCAACGCCGCCGCACTGGCGCGGCCGAGGCCGGAAGCGCCCCCGGTGACCACTGCTGCCATTCCCTGTCCGAGTTTCATTCTGCTGCCTCCTGCCGCGATTGTCTTCAGGGTTGCCTAGTCGCCCGGAGCAGGTGTGCAACCTCGCGAAAATGCGCGGGGCACAGATTGGGCCCCACATTTGCAATCCATCCATACGCGCGTGCTAGGGCAAATTCATGGACGCCTTCCTTTTCACCTTGTTGCTGGTCGTCGCGGTTTCGCTCGGCGGTCGCGACCAGTTGATCGTCGCACGACTTTCCGAAGCGCTGCAGCAATCTTGGCCGCTGTTGGCGGTGGGTGCGGTGGTTTCCTCGGTGAGCGCAGGACTGATGGCACTGGCAGGCGCGACACTCGCCGACATCCTGCCTCCGCGCGCGGCCGACATGCTGGTCGCTTTTGCGCTGGCAATTGCGGCCTTTGAGCTCTTCTGGCCGGTGCGATTGAAAGCCATGGAAGAGCCGACCCGCTCGCTCGGAGCGGCGGGGATCGTCCTTCTGGCGCGTCAAGTCGGGGACGCTGCACGGTTCGTTATCTTCGCATTTGCTGCAGAAGCGACATATCCATTGGTGACCGTGATCGGCGGTGCGATTGGGGGCTTCGCGGCGCTGTCGATCGGCTGGACGATGGGAGCCCGGCTCGAGCGTCAGATTCCGCTTCGGCCGATCAGGCTTGCCATCGGCGCCTGCTTGATCATTGCAGCGTTAGTGATCGGATTGAACGCACGTTATGTGTTCTTATGATCGCTTTATTCGATTTGTACGAACTGGAATTTCTCGCAACCTCGGTCCTTCCGATCCATTGTGTTCATGAACATATGCAAGGCGCTCCGTTCCCCGATTTTGGGGCGCCGGTAACATAGACAGGAGGACAACATGGTTGACCCCAATAACAATTCGAAGACCCAGATGGTGTCCGAAATCAACGGCCTGCTTGCCGATCATTTCGCACTCTATGTCAAGACCAAGAACTTTCATTGGCACGTCAAAGGACCGCGATTCCGCGACCTGCACCTGTTGTTCGACGAACAGGCGCTGGCGATCCAGGGACAGATTGACGCGATTGGCGAGCGAGCTCGCAAGCTTGGCGGCGATACGATCACTTCGATTGGGGCGATCGCTCACCACACGCAAGTCAAGGATCAGAATAGCGTCTCTCTGTCGGCTGAAGACATGATCGCCGAACTGCGCGACGACAACCAGCGTATGGTCGAACGCTTGAAAGCGATGAAGGAAACCGCCGATGCCGCTGGCGACAACGCCACTGACGGTCTCATCGACGATTGGACCGACATGGCGGAAGAGCGCGTCTGGTTCCTCAATTCGCTGCTCGATTGACGCAGTCGCAAGAGTTCGCAGTGCGTCCACATCAAAAGGGCCGTTTCCGGGTAGCCGGGAGCGGCCCTTTTGCTATGCGGTTGGCATGACGGACGTTCAATTCATGGAAAGCGCTGACAGCGCGCAAATTGCCGGCTGGATCGAGCGGCAACTACGCGCAATGCTGGAGCAAAGCGAAGGACGCATCGCTATCGCAGTGCCAGGAGGATCGACGCCTTTCCCGATTTTCGAATCGCTGATTGCCCGCGATCTGGAATTCGGACGGCTCGACATCTGGCCGGGAGACGATCGCGTCGTGCCTGAAGATCACGCGGCCTCCAACACCGGAAAGATCCGGGCCCTGTTCGAGCCTGCAGGTGCACGAGTGGTGACGCTGCAGCCGGACGCAGATACGCCATCGTTCGCGCTGGTGTGGCTCGGCATGGGCAGGGACGGCCATATCGCTTCGCTGTTTCCGAACACCGATCCTTCGGCATACGATCCGCTTGCGATTCGCCGATTGACGCCCGATCCTCTTCCGCCCGAGGCTCCTTTCGACCGCGTGTCGTTGACCATTCCGGCGCTGCTTGAAACCGATCAGATCATGTTCGTGATCCGCGGCGAAGAGAAACGGGCTGTCTTCGATGCCGCGCTTGCCGGCGAAAGCGACCTGCCGATCGCGCGACTGCTCAAGGCGGCGGTCGAGCGCGACATACCCGTGACATGCTTCACCTGATCGAAAGCCTGTTGCCTGCGCCTGTCCATAGAGCGCTGCTGCCATTGGCCTTTCGCATCCGGCATCGCTGGAGGCGTTGGCGCAAGACGGATTTGGCTGGCTGTTGTGTGGTAATCAGCAATTTCTCCGGCGGAATATTGCTGCTGCGCCATTCCTACGGTCCGAAAGTATGGGCCTTGCCCGGTGGGGGAATCGACCGCGGCGAAGACCCGAAAGATGCGGCGCGCCGCGAGGTGCAGGAAGAACTTGGCCTGAAATTGCAGACTCTGCGTGACCTCGGTACGATTGAGGAAGAAGTCTCCGGTTCGCACCACACCGCCCATCTCTTCGCCGCCACCTGCAATGACCGGCCCAGCCCGGACAAGCGCGAAGTTGTTGAAGCCCGGTTCTTTCCAACTCATTCGCTACCCGAACCGTTGGGACGAATCACGCGGCAGCGCATCGAGATTTGGCGCCAGATGGGAATGGGCAACACTCAAAGCAGCGAAAGCTGAGGATCATCTGCGCTGGCAACATCTTCGTCTTCGCCAGGATCGAGGTTCGATAGCGTCAGTCCCATCAGCCGGATCGGCATCGGTAAGGGCAGCGTCTCCTCCAGCAAATCGCGCCCGAGATCGCCAAATTCGCGTTTGTCCTCGACCCAGTGCGTTACCGATTTTGCGCGCGTAATCGTCTGGAAATCGGTGAACTTCATCTTGAGCGTCACGGTACGGCCCCGCGCTCCTGCATCTTCTATGCGCTCCCAGACGATGTCGATGATGTTCTCCAGAGTTTCGCGAAGCGCTGCGCCGCTTGAGATATCGTCGCTGAAAGTGCGTTCCCCGCCCACCGATTTGCGAATTCGATGCGCACGCACCGGCCTCAGGTCGATACCGCGTGCAGCGCGAAACAGGTAGTCGGCGAAAGAACCGAAATTGGCACGGAGGAATTCGATTTCCTTGGCCGCCAGGTCTGCTCCGGTCTCGATTCCGAGGGCTTTCATCTTTGCTTCCGCCTTGGGGCCCACGCCATGGAACCGCCGGATAGGCAGCGCGGCTACGAAATCGGCGCCCTGGCCGGGACGGATCACACATATTCCGTCGGGCTTGTTCTGGTCGCTTGCCAATTTGGCGAGGAACTTGTTGTAGCTCACCCCGGCGCTTGCCGTGAGCTTCGTCTTCGCACGGATTTCCTGCCGGATCAGTTCTGCGATCCTCGTCGCCGAGCCGATCCCAAGCCGATCTTCGGTCACGTCGAGATAGGCCTCATCAAGACTGAGGGGTTCCACGTGCGGTGTGTGGTGCTTGAATATCGCGCGGATCTGGCGGCTGGCTTCCTTGTAGGCGTCGAAACGGTGCCTGACAAAGATTAGGTCCGTGCAAAGCCGCTTGGCTGTGACCGACGGCATCGCGCTGCGCACGCCAAACTTGCGCGCTTCGTAGCTCGCCGCCGCCACCACGCCGCGCCCGCCGGATCCGCCGACCGCCACAGGTTTCCCGCGCAGTTCAGGATTGTCGCGCTGTTCGACGCTTGCGAAGAATGCATCCATGTCGACGTGGATGATCTTGCGCAGGCCCGCCGCTTCTTCTTCGATTTCATCCGGATTGGGTCGCTCGGCCGCCATGACCCGAGAATAGGATCTAGGGGCTTTGGAAGAAAGCGTTGTGCCACGATTATGGAACGATCCTAAGCCCTCTCCATTTTGTGCACATGCGAAAAGAACTCTGGTCATCGGGAGAGCCGCAGGGCAGAGAGCCGGGCATGGCTTCGGCTCAACCCCTTGATACGCCCAGAAAGGGTCCGCAAAACGCTTTGGGCGAGACCGAGCTGATCTGGATGATGGCGCTGCTGATGGCGCTGCAGGCATTCGGCATCGACGCGATGCTGCCCGCGCTCGACGATATGGCGGTCTCGCTGGCAGTCGAGGGTAATGACCGGCAGTTCGTGATTGGGGTCTACCTGCTTACGGCGGGCATCGGAGCACTGTGGCCGGGAGCCCTCGCGGACCGTTTTGGTCGCCGGCCCATCCTGCTGGGCTCGATTGCAGTCTACATCGCGCTCTCGCTCGCCAGCGCCCTGGCGACTTCTTATGACGCGCTCATCGCGATCCGCGCGGCGCAGGGCTTCTTTGGCGCAGGCATCGTGGCACTGCCACCCGCGATCATTCGCGACCGGGTCGGCGGCGACAAGATGGCAAGAATGATGAGCCTGATCTTCGTCATCTTCCTGATGGTTCCGGCCATTGCACCGAGCATCGGGGAACTGATCCTGCTGGTTGCCGACTGGCGCGCAATCTTTGCCGCGATGGCATTGCAGGGGATACTAGTGGGTGCCTGGGTGTACTTCCGCCTGCCGGAAAGCCTCGCGCCGGAAAACCGCCAGGAAATCCGCCCGCTGGCGATCGCGCGCAACATGGGAAGTGCGTTGAGCATGCCGAGCGTGGTAGGCTACATTTTCGGCAGTTCGCTCGTCTTCGGCGCGCTGTTCGGTTTCATCAACTCCTCACAGCAGCTGATCAGCGAGACCTTTGGTGCGGCGGACATCTTCCCGATCGTGTTCGGCATATGCGCCGGTTCGATGGCACTTGCGAGCTGGTCGAACTCGCGGATCGTAGAACGCTTCGGCGCACGTCGAGTGAGCCATACCGCTCTTTTCGCCTTTATCGTTGTCGCATCGTTGCAGGTCTACTTTGCGTTCCAGCCGAATGAGACCCTGTGGCAGTTTGTCCCGCTCATGGCGATCAACATGATGCTGCTCGGCTTCATCGGTAGCAATTTCGGCGCGATCGCAATGAACCCGTTCTTTTCGATCGCCGGCGCTGCGAGCTCCGCGCATGGATTCGTGCGGATGACTACAGCTTCGCTTCTAGGCGGGGCAATCGGCTATGCGTTCGATGGCACTGCGCGGCCGCTGGCACTGGCGCTTCTAGCGGCCGGAATAGTGTGCCTCCTGCTCGTCCTGTTCAGCGAGAAGGGCAAGCTGTTCGGCCCGCCCGACGCTGCGCTTGGGCCGACCAAGATGCGGAACATGTGAGCCTATGGCTTTGGCGAGGCCTTCGGCTCGCAGCTTCGACATTCGTACAATGGGATGCTCGTGCAACTGCGGCGCATTGGCCGACTTAGCGCTCGCTCTCCAGTCGCCGCCAAGCCAGCTCGGCGAATTCGCATAATAGCGGACGCGTGTCCCGTGGGTCGATAATGTCTTCGACGTTAAAGCGCTCGGCGCTGCGGAAGGGCGAAGTGACCTTGGCCAGCCGTCCTTTGATCGCCTCGAGTTCGACAACGGGATCGTCGCTCGTTTCGAGTTCGGATTTGTAAGCGACCTCGAGCCCTCCGGCGATCGGCAGGCTGCCCCAATCGCCGGAGGGCCAGCAGTAGCGGTACTGGTATCGGTCAGCATTGCTCATCGCACTGCCGGCAATGCCATAGGCGCGGCGCAAGACGATGCTCGCAAGCGGCACAGTGGCACGGTAAATCGCGTTCATCGCGTTGACGCCGTAGCGGATCGTGCCCGCCGTCTCGGCTTCGGTCCCGATCATGAAGCCCGGATTGTCGACGAGGTG
>JASJDE010000079.1 GCA_030065195.1 Erythrobacter sp.
ATCAGCTTTGGTTCCTACGTTCGCGACCCTGATTGGCCGACACGACTGCTGTCGATAACGACCATCCTCAACGATCGGGGCGAGATCATTGCCAAGGATTGGAAGGCGCGCAATCTCAAGGGCTTCTTCCCCGGCGGGCGTGAGCTCTTCACCACCACGATCTACGATGTGCTGGACGAATATGTTGAGCGCTATGGTTGGGACGCGGTCATCCCGGTGATCCAGACGCCGATCGGCAATCTCTACACCAGCTCGTCACAGCTGGAACCCGAGCTGTTCCGTGCCGCTGCGATGAAGGGTGCGGAGATCATGCTGCGCACTGCGACCGGAAACTACAACGAAACCGACATCCGCGCCGTATCGATGTACAATCGCGTGTATTCGACCATTGCCAACAACTCGGCTTCCCCGGAAAACCGCTACTATCTGGCGGATTCCAACCCCGGATATGCGGGCATGGTCGGGCCGGATGGAGAGTTCTTCGAACGCTCGGAAACCGATGAAGAAACGTTGATCTACGGACGCATACCGATCGGCGGTTTCCGCGCGCGGCACCGCCAGCCGATCGTTCACAGCGAACTTGTGATGCCGATCTTCGAGCAATATCGCAGTCCCTACGGCCCCAATCTTCTCGCCGACTACCAGCCGACGGACACCTTGGATGCGGGACGCTACCTCCGCGAAAAAACCCGCTGGCCGAAGTCGCGGTAATGCCGGTGCGGATGATCGCCCCCGTCGTTGTCCTTCTCTCGCTTGGCGTTGGCCATCCATCCGTCGCTCACGACACGACGAAAGCGGTGAGCGAAGTTGACCAAGCCCAACTCGCCGCGTTGATGGTGCATGACTTTGCGACCACTCCGGATAACACTGAACAGACGATTATCGACCGCCGGATTGAAGTGACCGTGCAAGGTGAGTCTGGTGTCTGGTTCTACAGTCAGCTCAACACGGGCGACGAATTCAAGCTCTATCGCCAGCGGTTTCATCAGCTTGCGCTTTCCGGAGACGGCAAGAACTTGATTCAGCGAAGCTTCGTGCCTGTCGACCCTGATCGCTTCGTCGATTTATGGACAAAGGCCGGTTTGCTCACGCCGATCTCAAAGTCCGATATGCGGCCCGTCCTGGGTGAGGGTTGCACGCAAGTCTGGGCCAAAGATGCGGAGGGCACTTGGCATGGAAAGGTCGATCCGCGCACCTGCGAGATATTCTCCGAGCGTCGACAAACGAACATCCGGATTGGAGCAGACAGTTACTATCGCGGAACGGTCTACGGAACTTCGGAGCGCGGCTTCGATGCGGAAATGAACCCGATCTGGGGCTCGAAACCTGGCGAGTACATCCCGATGCTTCGCTGCCAATCGTCGCGCTGCGAAGCGGAAGCTCGCGCGCTTTTCAATCGCACCAAATGACACTCTCTCCCAAGGATTAACGCGAATGCCTGCCTACATGATTGTTACCGCCAAGATAGCCGATCGCGACGCCTTCATTCAGGGCTACGGCGCGGAGGCCGGAGCACTCGTTGCCAAGTTCGGCGGGCGCTACATCCTGCGCGAGCCGGGCGCCGAGCTGCTCGAAGGCGATTTCGGCGATGGGGCATCGATGGTTATCTCCGAATGGCCCGACAAAGAGACGGCCAAGGCATTCTGGAACAGTCCCGAATACGCCGAAGCCAAAAGACTGCGCGAAGGCATCGCCGATTGTCAGGTCCTGCTGATCGAAGCGCCGAGCGTCGCGGAGGCGCTGAATGGTTGATGTCATCAAACGCACCACCGTGATGGTCCGCGACGCGGAGAAAGCGGCGCGTTGGTACGAAGATGTGCTCGGTATGAGCCGCTGGATGGACACGCCGTTCACGCTTTCGGGAAACCAGCTGGCATCTGGCAAGAAGGGCGATCAGACCCGGCTTATCATCATGAAGGCCGAGCACGACGAGATTGGAATGATCGGTCTGCTGCAATGGGTCGATCCGGTGCGTGAGGACATGCCCGCCGAACTGCCAACCGAAATTCCATTCGGCACACCGGTTTTCGTGGTTGCCTCCAAGGACACAAGGGGCGCAGTCGAACGCGCGCGCGCAGCCGGGTCTTGCATCCACGCTGAACCGCTCGACTGGACAGTGACCGGCGCGGATGGCCGAAGGAAAGACATGATCGGCGCAAGCTTCTGGGACCTCGACGGCAACTTCTTCGAAGTGAACCAGGTGGTGCGGGTCCACGACGGGTGAGGGCGGCTGCTGGCCTTGCTGCTTTCGATACGCATGCGGGCCATGCGATCGACGACGATGCCAACTACCAATGGCGCATCGCGCAACGTCCCGAAGGCAATGTCCGACCCGGTGACTTTGAGTGGCACGCGACCGATATTCTCGACCCCGGCGAAGGCGAGGTGCTGCTTCGTACCCACTATCTGGGTCTCGCACCGGTGATGCGGATGTATATGGCAGGCACTGCCAACACCGGTGATGCGACCCTCGGCCCCGGCGATGTCATCCACGGTCGCGGGGTCGCACAGATCGTCAAGTCGCGGCATCCCGACTGGCGCGAAGGCGAAATGGTTCAGGGGCAAATGGGCTGGCAGACCTACAAGGTCAGCCGGATGACCCCGCAGGAAAAGTTCTTCCGCATGCCCAAGAACAGCCTGCCCGCTGCACTCGGTGCGGGCGTGTTGGGAATGACCGGCCTTTCCGCCCATGCCGGCCTGTTCGCCTGTGGCGATCCCAAGGAAGGCGACCTGATGGTGCTCTCCGGAGCAGCTGGCGGAGTCGGATCGATGGTCAGCCAGATGGCCGCAAATGTCGTTGGCTGCGACGTCGTGGGCATGGCCGGTGGGCCAGAGAAATGCACGTTTATCCGCGAGCATGGTTGCTCGGCTGCAGTCGATTACAAGGCTGACGACATCGAAGCGCGACTCGACGAGCTGTGCCCAGACGGGATCGATCTCTACTTCGACAATGTCGGCGGCGAGACGCTCCAGGCGTGCCTCGAGCGCCTGCGCATGCACGCGCGCATCGTCCTGTGCGGGTCGATCAGCGAATACACGCGAGATGTGCCGTTCAGGCTGCCCAACTACACGCGCCTACGCGCCACCGACAGCGTGATGCGCGGTTTCTTCGTCTACAATCATCTCGGACGCTGGAGATCAGTGATGGACGAGATTGCAGGCTGGATCGTCGATGGCAGCCTGAAGCCGGTGCAAGACATCGAAGAAGGCTTCCAGTCGATGCCGCGTGCCCTCGCGAACCTTTATTACGGCGCCAATGTCGGCGTCCAATGCTGCTCTGTCCGTGGAGAACCCGAAGAATGGCTGTGAGTGATCAAGCGCCGGTGCGTTTCCAGCGTGCCAATTTTGTTGTTGCCGACCTCGACCGCGCCCTGACTTTCTATCAAGGCGTGCTGGGGTTCGAGATCGAGTATCGGCTGGGCGACAACCCGGACAGCTATTCGCGACCAGTGTTCGATATCCCATCCGATGCGCAGCTTGGCTTTGTGACGCTCAACCTGCCGAACCAACGTCGGGTGATGGCGCTGACCGAGATTGGCAATGTCGATCTCGCGGCCGTGCCGCATCCGCGTCGCAGCGCCATTGTGCTGGAGATCTATGACCCCGACGCCGTGATGGCGGGCGCCCGCAACTTGGGTCTGACGGTTTACGAAGAAGAGGTGCTGAAAACCCCCGATGGACGCGTCGGTCGCGAGATTGGCATCGTGGATTTCGACGACAATCTGGTTGTGATCTACAACTTCCCGGAGGCTAGCGCGTGAGCGAAGCTGCCGCCGAGACGGAAAGGGCGTATCCCAGCGCCATCGCCGGATGGACACTCGTCGTTCTGCTGACGCTGGCTTACATCTTCAGCTTCGTCGACCGCTACATCCTTGGCCTGCTGATCGAGCCGATCAAGGCAGAGTTCGGCCTGTCGGACCGAGCTATCGGCTGGCTGCTTTCGGCCTTTACATGGGTCTATGGTTTTGTCGGCATCTTCATGGGCTGGCTGATTGACCGAGGCCGGCGGACATGGATTGTGGCGATCGGTATGGCGCTGTGGTCGGCAGCGACGGTTGCGACCGGAATGGCGAAGAACTTCTTCCAACTCTTTACCGCACGCATGGGTGTGGGCGTCGGCGAGGCGACTCTCAGCCCCGCGACGTTTTCGATGATCGGCGACAGCTTTCCTCCGGAAAAGCGCGGCAAGCCTATCGCCTTCTATTCCAGCGCCTTGCCGATAGGCGCGGGCCTTGCCTCGCTGCTGTCGGGTGCGGTGATCGCTTGGACGGCAGCGAGCGGGAACCAAAGCTTGCCGCTATTTGGTGAGCTTGAGCCATGGCGCTTTACCCTGATCGTCGTTGGTTTGCCGGGCCTGTTCTTCGCAGCGCTATTCCTGTTCGTGCGCGAGCCCGTTCGTCGCCCGGCGCAGGCCAGCGAGGAAGTGATCGGCGGCAATGGGATTGGCGACGCACTCAAGTACATCATCGACAATTTCGCGCTATATTTCGGATTCGTCATGGTCGTGTGCTGCATGACCGCAATCGCCTACAGCCAAGGCTTCCTTGCTCCGGTGTTTGAAAGGACATGGGGGTGGTCACCGCAGACCTATGCGACCGTGAATGGCATCTCTCTGCTGATCATCGGGCCGCTCAACATGATGCTGATGGGCACGATCTCGGACCGCTGGACCTCGAAGGGCGTGCCCGATGCGGCGCTGCGATTGATGTATATCGGGTTCTTCATCATGGTCCCGACCGCCGGACTGCCAATGTTCATGCCCGATGCGTGGACGGCCTTTGCTGTGCTGTGCGTCAACACGGTGGGGATCGGGATTGTCTCGGCAATCGGTGTGACGGCGCTGCTTGTCATCACTCCGGCGCAAGTGCGCGGGCAGATCGTCGCGCTCTATTATCTCGCGATCAGCTGGTTTGGATCGCTCGGACCGATCGTTGTGGGCGAACTCTCCAGTCAGGTCTTCGGCGAGGATGAGTTGCGTCTAGCCGTCGCCGCCGTGCCTTTCATCTTTGCGATCATCCCGCTCGCGATGATGCCCGTGGTTCGCAAACGCTACCTGCAACAGATTGCGCGGATCGAAGGCGCATCGGCGTGAACGGGATTTCGAAAGGTTATTCCGACGGACCTTTCGGGCAGGTGCACTGGCGCATTTGTGGGGAGCGCGGGGACGCACCCGACCTCCTCTGCCTGCACCCGGCACCGTTCAGTGGTCTCGCGTTCACCGCCATCATGCCGTTTCTGGCCAAGGACCGACGCGTTATCGCGCCCGACTTTCCCGGTCATGGCGGCTCCGATCCCTTTCGCCACGACGCCAGCGTGAAGAACTACGCGGAGGCGATGCAGAGCCTCATCCATGACCTGTCGGGGGACCGTCCGGTCGACCTGCTGGGATTTCATACCGGTTGTCTCGTCGCTTGCGAGTTGGGCCTGCTCGCGCCGGGACTCGTCCGCTCGCTCGTGCTCATCGACGTACCCGCCTTCGATGCGGCCACTCGCAGCGCGCATCTTTTGTCGAGCGCCGCGCCACCAGACTTCAGCGCGGACATGTCCAGCCTCGCTCCGGCCTGGGAGCGCGGGATCGCGCGTCGAATCGAGAGCCAGGGCATGGAGCGCAGTTTCGAGATGTTCGTCGAGCAACTGCGTCATGGCGAAGCCATGAATGCCGGCTTCCATGCGGGTTTCAGCTACCCGGTAGAAGATCGCCTGGCCGCCAATTCGCACCCGGTCTCGATCATCGCCACACAATCCATGCTCCTCGAACCGTCGCGCCGTGCAGCATCGCTCATACCGGGAGCAAAGCTGATTGAGCGGCTCGACATCACTCGCGCCGTGCTCGACGAAGCTGCCGATCCAATTGCGGACGAAGTCCTGGCAAATCTCCCCGATTAGTCGAGCAACTGGTTGATCTCCACCGCAACGCCATTGGGATCGAACACGTTGCATCCGCGCACGTTGATATCGGGTCGCCCGTCGCGACCGGGGTAGACTTGCAGCCGCGTCGGGCCGGTCATGATCACGCCCTCGATCTTGGTTGCGGCGTCACAGGCTTTTTCGGCGTCGTCGGTGTTTACCACCATGAATGCCGTGCCGGGTGCCAGGCGGGTTGCATAGGGTTCGTCGACACCTTCGAGCGGCGGTTCGAACGGATGCAGCAGGCCCACCCAGCCCATATACGGATCGTTGCCGTTGAGCAGCACCAGGCGTGCTTTCGAGCCCGGTTCTCCGACCGGCAGGTTCACGCCCGATAGCTCAACGACCGTATCGTAGTTGATCTCCATCCCGAGCGCATCGCGATAGAATTCAAGGCTCTTCTCCATGTTGCGCACGACAATGGAAACACGGCGCACATCGGTAGGAAGGCGCGTATCGATCTCGACTCCGTCCATGGCGCGATTTGCTGCCTGTGAAGAGCCTTCGACTTCTTCAGTCGGACCTTGCGTGCTCGCGCCGTCGCAGCCGGCCAACAATGCAAATGCTGCCATCGATCCCAAGATTCTCATTGTTACTCCCCCACAGCCCCTTGTTCGATCAGGGCGGCAATTCTCTCATCATCGTATCCGAGCGCCGCCAGCACTCCTCGCGCATCGGCTCCCGGCGTTGGTAATTGCTGCGGCGATCCGACGCGCTTGCCATCCATTTCGAGCGGGATTGTCGGCAGGCGCACCTCGGTACCGTTGTCGAGCGTCACGTCCTCCAGCCCGCCCTGGTTGAGATGCGGATCGTCGAACATGTCCTCCGGCTTGCCGATGGGCGCGAAGGGAAGGCCGCTGCCATCGAGCTTTGCGATAACCTCGTCACGGGTCATGGTTCCGATCAGCTTGCGGATCGCGGGAATGATCCGATCGCGAGCCTGCACGCGGGCGTTGTTTTCACGCAAGGATTCGTCGGCCCATAACTCGTCGAGGTCGAAGAGCCTGCAGAACTTCTTCCAGAGTGCGTCCGTGACGACACCGATGAACACCGGCTCATCCCTGGTCTGGAACACGTCGTAAATCGCCCAGGCCGAAACGCGCGCCGGCATGGGGGCGGCGGGCGTGCCGGTGACAGCGTATTGCGCCATATGCTGTCCGACGAGGTAGATCGTCGTCTCGAACAGGCTGGCGGTGACCTTCTGCCCCTTGCCGGTGCGATGCCGTTCCTCCAGCGCTGCAAGCACGCCGATCACGCCGAACATCCCGCCGGTGACGTCGATCACACTCGCTCCAGCGCGTAAAGGTTGTCCCGGAGGGCCTGTCATATAGGCGAGCCCGCCCATCATCTGGGCGACTTCGTCGAGCGCCGTTCGCTGCTCGTAGGGGCCGGGCAGGAACCCCTTCTCCGAGCAATAGATCAACCCTGGATTGTCGGCGGCACAGCTATCAAAATCGAGGCCCAGCCGGTCGAGCGCGCCGGGACGGAAGTTCTCGACGAGAATGTCGGCCTTGGCGATCAGGTCCTTGGCGACGGCGATCCCGCTCTCGCTCTTGAGATCGAGGCAGATCGACTGTTTTCCGCGATTGTACATTGGGAAGTAGCCCGAGCCCGATCCGAGCAAGCGCCGGGTGCGATCTCCGCCGATGGGTTCGACCCGGACGATCTCCGCCCCAAGCCCGGCAAGGATGTGTCCGACCGTCGGCCCCATAACCATGTGGGTGAACTCGACTACCTTGATCCCGGCGAGCGGGCTGGGCGAGGTGCTCATGCCGCCACTCGCTGTTCGTAGTCGAGCATCGGCCCCGCGTCGGGGGTGAAGCCGTAGAGCGGTTCGCCCGGCAGAGCCTCTTCGACGATCTTGCGGACCTCAAGCAGCTTCTCGAGATCGATGCCGGTCCTAAAGCCCATCGAGTTGAGCATCAGCACAAGGTCTTCAGTGACGAGATTGCCGCTCGCTCCGGGAGCGAACGGGCAGCCGCCGAGCCCTCCGAGCGAAGCGTCAAAGGTGGTAATGCCCTCCTCGAGCCCCGCCACCACGTTTGCAAGGCCGAGCCCGCGGGTGTTGTGAAGGTGAAGGGTGGTCAGCATGTCCGCGCCCACCGCCGCTTTCACTTTGCGGGTCAGCCGCCGGACTTGCGCCGGGTCGGCATATCCGGTGGTGTCGGAGAGGCTGAACTCCATGGCTCCGGCATCGGCGGCCTGTTCGGCCAAGCGCACAACCCGATCTTCGCTCACTGCGCCTTCCATCGTGCAGCCGAAGGCAGTTGAGAGGCCGACGGCGAAGTGGATGCCATTCTCCTTCGCGATGGCGGCGGCAGCGCGGATTTCGTCCAACATCGCCGGGTGGTCCTTGCGGACATTCTTGATCGAATGGGTTTCGCTCATCGAAAACGGGATGCTCATCGCGTCTACGCCGGCGTCGGCAGCGAATTGCGCGCCTTTGGCGTTGGGGACGAGCGTCACTACCGTCAGACCTTCGATGTCCTTGGCGAAGGCAACCAGATCTGCGGTGTCGGCCATTTGCGGAAGCAGTTTGGGCGGTACGAAGCTGCCCACTTCGATCTCCTTGACACCGGCCGCCGCTTCCGCAGCGATCCAGCGCTTCTTGGCTTCGAGCGGCATGACACGATCGATGGATTGCAGCCCGTCGCGGGGGCCGACTTCGGAAACGAGGATTTCGGTCATCGGATGATTCTCCCGACGTCGGGGAAGCGAAATTGACAGAGTTGGCACCGTGTCATTCTGATGAGTCCCGATCAAATATCTGAAAATAAGCCATAAAAGGATGGGGTGCGAAGTTGACACATGTCCAACTCAAATCGCCTTGAGACTGGATCGAAAACGCACGCAATGTAGCGCCGAGGCCCTGCTGTAGGAAAATCATGCGCTCGCACCGCCGAGATAGACCCAAGGTCGCGCGCTGCGATCCCTTGCTGTCCAGCCTTCGATCTCGGGTGCTTGAGTGAGAGTCAGATCGATCGCATCAAGCCCCTGTGCCAGCATTTGCTTGGCTTCGCGCTCGATCTCGAACGCATGAGTTTTGCCAGCGCTGCGCGCTTCCTGCGCCGCGAGGTCGATCGTCACTTCCTCTCCTGCAAGCGCTTCGATCGCAGCGCGCTTGAGAGTGACCGGTAGGATGAAATTGCGGATACAATTGGCGTGAAAGATCGGTGCGAAGCCCTCTGCAATGATGGCCCGGATGCCCCATTCCGCCAAAGCCCACACGGCGTGTTCGCGGCTCGATCCGCAGCCGAAATTGGCTCCGGCGGCAAGGATGGATGTGTCGCGATAGGCAGCACAATTGAGCACGAAGTCGGGGTCTTCGATCCGACCGTCCGCGTCGATGTAGCGCCAGGGGGCGAAAAGGCCATCGGCCAGTCCATCGCGTCCGGTGGAGCGCATTTCGCGGCTGGGTATGATCGTGTCGGTGTCGACATTGTCGCGCAGCATTGGAGCCGCGCGCGCGATGAGTGGTTGCGGGAACGCGCTCACGCCGCCGCTTCCCGTTCACGCATCAACTCGCGCGGATCGGCAATTGCACCTGCAATTGCGCTTGCGGCGACGGTTTCGGGCGAAGCGATATGGGTTCTGATACCCGGGCCCTGCCGCCCCTCGAAATTGCGGTTGGTGCTGGAGATGACGCGCGACCCTGCGGGGAAGCCCTCGCCGCCCGCATAGAAGCAAAGCGAGCACCCGCTCATGCGCCATTCGAAGCCGGCGGCTGCGAAGATCGCGTCCAACCCCTCGGCCTCGGCCTGGCGTTTCACCGCCAGAGAACCGGGGACCACAAGAGCCTTCTTGACCGACGGAGCGATGCGCTTGCCCTTGAGGATGCCAGCCGCACGGCGCAGGTCCGATATCCGAGAGTTGGTGCAGCTACCGATAAAGGCGGCATCGATGGGGGTGCCGGCAAGCGGTGCTTCGGCAGGCAGTCCGATATAGTCATGCACACTATCCGGGCCATGCGGAACCGCGCCGTCCACCGGGATCGTGTGTTCGGGGCTGGTGCCCCAGCTCACCATCGGTGCGATGGCAGACGCGTCGATCACGATCTCCTGGTCGAACGTCGCATCTTCGTCGCTCTTCAGCGATTGCCAGTGGCGATCGTCGAAACTGTCTGGCGCGTATGCCCGCCCTGAGAGATACGCGAATGTCTTGCCGTCTGGCGCAATCAGACCGCTCGTCGCGCTGAACTCGGTTGCCATGTTGCAGAGCGTCATACGCCCCTCCATGTCGAGCGAGGTGACGGCGTCTCCTGCAAACTCGACCACGTGTCCGGCACCGCCGCCGGCGCCATGCGCCGCGATCAGGACTAGGATCATGTCCTTGGCAGTGGCGCCGAACGGCAGTTCGCCTTCGAACCGTACGCGCATCGTCTGGGGTCGGGACATTCGCAGGGTCCCCGTCACCATCGCATGCTCGGCTTCGCTGCTGCCGATGCCCCATGCAAGCGCGCCGAACGCCCCTTGGGTGCATGTATGGCTGTCTGGAGCGACCAGCGTCAGGCCGGGGAGGACGATGCCCTGCTCGGGAGATATCACGTGGACGATGCCCTGATCCCGGTCGTTCACGTCGAACAGGGTGATGCCAGCGGCCTGGCACGCGGCACGGGTTTCGGTGATGAAACCTTCTCCCCCCGCCATCAGGGTTCCGTCACTGCGACCGGGACGGGTGTCGACGATATGATCCATTACCGCGAAGACGCGCGACGGATCGCGCACTGTGCGCCCCATTTCGGCCATGCGTTTCAGCGCCGCCGCCCCGGTGCGTTCGTGGAGGAATACGCGGTCGATTGCGATCAGAGTCGAGCCACCCGGCGTTTCGGCGACCGCGTGCTCTTCCCAGATCTTCTCGAACAGCGTTTTTCCCATGGGCGGTTGGTCAGGCGAGCGCCTGCATCTCCTCGTCGATGCTACGCCAGTCCTTGGTGACAAAGGTCTCCTGGATCGCGGTGCGGGTTTCGAGCACGCCGTTGCGGATCCAATGCCAGGTGCGGCAGCGGTTCTGGCCGCAATCCGAAATCTGGATCTGCTCGTAGAGATAGAGCGAAGGATCGCCGGTGCGCTGCCAATAGAGCATCATGGTACGGTTATACTCGTCAAGCGGCACCTCGGCAGCCCAGCCCTGGATCAGCTCGTTGTCCCACCAGATCCGGCCGTCGCGGTAGGTCGCAGGAAAGTCGCGAACTTCGCGCCTACCATCGGCCCAGGTGTAGTGGTTGGTCTGATGGTAGGGAATGTCGTCCTTTCCCGTCATCCGGCAGAGCAGACGGCTGGCATGCTCGTCGATCTTGTCGTTGTTATGATCGAAGTAGCTGTAGGTGCCGTCCCACACGCCTTCGTGGCGCGCGAGCAGCGGCATGCGTTCGGAGAATTCGGCGAAAGTTGTCATTCGTGGGCTCCGTGGAGAGAGGTGAGGGTGTCGTGCCAACGGCGCGCGGCGCCGGCGGCGCGGATGCGGGCGAGCGCGCGTTCGTTGAGAGCGGCTGGATCGAGCTTAGACGGATCGAGCGGGATCGCATTGGCGGCGTTCGCTTCATACCAAGGGGCGAAGTAGGTTTCTGCACGCGCAATGGCCCAGGCGCGTTGGAGATGCTGCCCGAAGCGGTCTGGGGTGAGGTCGGGGTAGAGAGCGTCGGGATCGCCTTGCGGCGGCCTTGGCCAAAGAATCCGCGATGCGCCCAGTTCCTCGGCCGCGATCCGGATTGCGCCTTCGATATCGTCAAACTCGTTGGACTGGCCATGGCCCGGCGCATCGATCGCGAGCGTATCTGCCGGCGGATCGTCCATTTCTTCGGCCGGTCCATGGAGGACGAGAGCGTCGCTTCCTCGCGTGCCCTTCCAATGAATCAGTTTCCCATCCAATTCGAGCCAACCTTCGGACCTGTCTTCGGCGAGATTGGCCGATGGTCCTTCACCGGCTTGATCGAGCAGGAATGCGAGACTCTCAGCCTGATGCTCAGCCGGTGTCGCGACTTTCTGCGCACTCCATCCCGTCGGCATTTCGCCCAGCCGGTCGATATGCGCCTGCAACGGATCGCCGTTATAGGCCGTAATCAGGCAAGGGGGTACATCGGCGCCGACCGCCGGAATGTCGCGCGGCGCGCGCAGAACAGCGCCGTAGCCCGCGCGATAGTGATTGCCGGCATCAAGCATTTCCATAACGGCCTGATTGACTCGCGCCACATCGGCATGTGCGACGGACAGCCGCGCTTCCTCACGGGTATCGAACCACGGAAACACCCAGCTCTGTTCGAGCATGCGGTTCCACAGCCACGTAAGGTGTTCGCCATAATTGGAAGGATGGAATTCCGGCAGGTAGCGCTCTCCAAAGATGCGCATCTCTTCCTCGGTCCAGATCGCATAGCCGCCGATGGCAAGACAACGGAATCGCTGCGGCTGCCGCTTCAGCGCGGTGACAAGGATGATGCCGCCCGAATGGAATCCGTAAGCGGGGCAGGGACCGACACCCAGTGCGTCGAGGAATTCGCACAACGCATCGGCAAAATCGGCGATTGCGGGATCCTTGCCGTCGTCTTGAGGCAACGGATCGGACTGTCCGAAACCGGGGGTGTCCGGTGCAATGCAGGTGAAGTGCTCGCCCCACAGTTGCATCAGCGCTTCGTACTCTGCGCTTGAGCGTGGGCTCTGATGCACCATCAACAACGCGGGTCCACTCCCGCAGCGACGGTAGTGGACCTTTCTCCCACTCTTGGGAATTGTCAGGATATGGCGCGTTATCGTGTTCACAAATTTGTCCGGACAAATTTATCTCGACAACCTCCTACGGGCCTTTATGGTTCCCGTCAAAGCAGAATCGAAAGGGGATTGCATGACCGACCTGATCGGCACGAAGATGGTGAGCGACGGCAAGACCGCGCGGCAGATCTTCGCAGAGGTGATGGCCAATCCGGCGCGCAAGAAGTTCGGCTTTGGCGAGAAGCTCGCAATCGTCAATGTCGACGTACAGCAGGCCTATACCCGCACAGATCTGTTCAAGACCGCCTACGAAACAGACCCAAAGCAGATCGACCACATCAACACGATCAGCGCATTGGCGCGCGCCAAAGGCATGCCGGTGATCTGGAGCCGGGTTGCCTACAAGGAAGACGCGGGCGACGCCGGGGTGTGGGGCACGCGCACCGACACGGAGGATTCGCTGCAGAACATCAAGTATGGGTCCGAGCGGCACCAGTTCGATCCACGCTGCGACATCCAGGCGGATGACCTGCAGTTCACCAAGCGGATGCCGAGCGTGTTCTTCGAGACTTCGCTGGCGAGCTATCTGACCTTTCACCGGGTCGACACTGTCGTGGTGACGGGCGGATCGACATCGGGCTGCGTACGTGCAACCGCGGTGGACTCGCTCAGCTATGGCTACCGAACCATCGTTCCGATCGAGACCTGCGCGGACAAGCACGAAAGCTATCACTTCGCCAATCTCACCGACCTTCAGCTGAAATACGCCGATGTCGAGCCGGTGCAGGCGGTGATCGACTGGTTGGAGGCGCGCTAGAGCCATGCAGGAAGGCGCGGCCGATCCGGGGCTCTACGACTACCACCCCTACAAAGCGCGGCTCAAGATCGCCTGGCCGGGCGGCAAGACCTGCGCGGTGTGGGTTGCGCCCAACCTTGAATATTACGAGATCGATCCGCCGATCCATCCAAAGCGCAATCCGTGGCCGCATCCGGCACCAAGCGTTGTCGGCTACTCGCACCGCGATCATTCGAACCGGGTGAGCCACTGGCGCATGGCCGATGTCATGTCGAAGCACGGTTTCCCCGGTTCGGTCAGCCTGTCGGTCGCGCTTTGCCAGCACCACCCGGAAGTCGTCGCCGATGCCAATGAACGCGGGTGGGAGTTCTTCAGTCACGGAATATACAACACCCGCTATTCCTACGACATGACCGAAGCGCAGGAGCGGGCAATCATCGAGGATTCGATTCTGACGATCGAAGACGCGACCGGGCAGCGCATTCGCGGTTGGCTCGCGCCCGCGCTGACGCACACGCCACGCACGCTCGACCTGCTGGCCGAATACGGGATGGATTACACCTGCGACCTCTATCACGACGACCAGGTGCAGGAGGTGAAGGTCGCATCGGGGCGACTGGCCTCGATCCCCTACAGCCTCGAGGTCAACGACCACTACGG
>JASJDE010000080.1 GCA_030065195.1 Erythrobacter sp.
GCGACAATTGTGTCGCCCTCGTTCAGTCCGTCGGTGACGATCATGCTCTCTCCGACAGCGTCGGCTACTTCGACATTGCGCCGTTCGAGTGTGCGTTCGCGACCCTTCACGGCCCAGACATATCGGGCATCGCCGTCAGACATTATTGCGGACAGGGGCACCGAAACGCCGCGCAGATCTTCGGGAATGTCGACCGCTTCAGTTTCAAAAAACAGGGTTGCCGTCATTCCTGTCAACACAACCAAATCGCGTGGCGGTGTGAAGGAGAAATGTCCTTCGAATGTCTGCGTCGAGCTATCGGCTTGGCCGGTCGCTTCGCGAAATGTCGCTGCAAAGCGCCTTCCTGGTGCCGCATCCAGTTCGATGAAAGTGTTGAAGTAGCGGACGCGGTTCGAATTCAAAACGAAGCTCGCCGGCACGTTGACGATCGCTTCGACCGCCTGGCTTTGCAGGACCAGAACCGGCTGTTGCGGTGCGACGTTCTGGAACTGCTCGACATTCGTCCGCCCGACGAATCCGCTGAAGGGTGCGCGCAAGGCCGTGTCCGACAGGTTCTTCTTCGCAGTGTCGAGCGAGGCCTTGGCGATTTGCCGTTGTGCATCCCGGCTTTCGACCACGCTGCGAGAGATTGCGTCCTCTTCGATCAGGCGAAGCGCCCGCTGATATTCGCTATCGGCATTCTTGTACTGCGCTTCGGCTTGCGCAACCGCAGCCTGGAAACTGCGCGCATCCAGTCTGGCAATCAGATCGCCGCGGCGAAACTCGGCGCCATCGATAGCATTCCACTCGACGATTTGCCCGCCAACCTGAAACGCGAGGTCCGTGGTGCGAACGGATCTGACGACAGCCGGGAGGCTATTGGAGCGCTGCGTCGTGGCCTCCGTAATCTGCAGAAGCTTGGCGGGGCGAGGAACGGTTTCGGCTTCTTGCAAAACGGGACCGCCGCATCCGGTGAGGAACAAAGCGGAGAGACCGATCGCAAGTGAAAGCCATCTCGGCATCTTGTCAGCTCCTGTGGATCGAACGACTCGCCGTCTGCTGCAATGGTGACCTAGCGAGGATTCCCAACCAAAAGAACCCGCTTTTTGTGCGGTGCGGTAGCACTTGGCCCGCAATCAAAAGGCTGGCTCTGGCGAACACTGTAGATCACGCTCTATCGGCAGGAGTTCCCTGGAGATCGCAACGCCATTCTTTCCAAGATGGTCGCGATTGAGACCTGAAGCCAAGATTGCGTTCTTGGTAATACTATGGTTCAATTAGCAAAAGAGCATGTTCCAATGCCTATTGTAAGTTCTCGGGTCGGGGCGTTTGAGCGATTGTGGTTGCCTGAACGTTCAATCTGGACCCTCGTCTCAAACGATGCTTGAGACGATTTGCAAAAGGCAAGCATCGCCCGAACGCCGCCGGTGTGCGCTGACCCGAGTGTCTGCGGCGGGCGGCAACGATCGATTTGCTCAATTGGGGAACGCGAACATGCCTGAGATACCTGAAGACCTGAAAGACCACGTTATCCATACCGAAGGTGGCAAGCTGTCGGATGCCATGAGTGCGGCCATCGTCGATCGCATTTCGCAGCAGGCCGTCGCTAAGGGCAAGATCGTCATCTACATGCATGGCGGCCTGGTCTCCTACGAGAACGGGCTCGGAACCGCATCCAAGCTCGTGGATGATTTCACGGGCCCAGCGGATGCTTACCCGATCTTCATGGTTTGGGAATCTTGGCTGACAGAAGCGATCTGGAACAACCTGAGGGAAATCGCATCGGAGAGGATCCTCAAGCTTATCTGGAAAAAGGTGAGCGAGATCGTGGTGCGCAAGGCAGGACAGGATGTGACGCGCCGTTCCGCCAGGCAGCTGCCGCTGGTCGATACCCGGGAGCTCAATGCCGAGATCGAGGCGAGACTTGACGAAGTCACGGCTCCGGAAGCCATGTCGGTGGAGAACGAGCATGGGGTCAATGAAGAGATCGAGCCAATAGACGATTGGGAAGAGCGCATGCTCGAGGCAGAGATGGCGCGGGATTTTCAGCTGTCGCAGGAAATTGCCCGCATCTCGAATTCGCTCAGGTCTCCCGCCGACATTGCTGCCGACGGAGGCCGTCGAAGCGCGCATGTCCAGGGTTCGACCAGAACACTGATGGCTCCTGATGCGCTAGACAAGTATGTTGACCGGCCGGAGCCCGGATCGCGTGGGCTGATCTCCAAAGCGAAGATGATCAAGGCAATCGTGTCCGTCGCGATCAAGGTCATTAGGCGGTATCGCAACAAGCGCGACCACGGGTTTCACGCCACCGTTGTCGAGGAGATATTGCGGGAGTTCTATCTCTCCAATGTCGGCGGGTACATCTGGAATCTGATGAAACAGGACACCGCCGATGCCTTTGGCGGGGATCGCATGGTGCACGGGGGCACCGCTCTCTTGTATGCGCTGCGAGAAGCGATCGACGCTTCGGATGGGCCGCCGCCGAAAATCTGGCTGGTTGGGCATAGCGCCGGTTCTATCTACGCGGCCAACTTCATGAAATATGGTGCGAGTATTCTGCCGAATGGCACCGAGTTCCACGTCCAATTCATGGCTCCGGCAATCACCTGCGAGATGATGGCGGATACGCTTTCCGGTCATCAAAGCAGCATTGCGGCCTATCGCATGTATACGATGGACGACGACCGCGAGAAAGCGGATCGACTGGTGCCGGTGCTTTATCCGCACTCCCTGCTGTACTTCATTTCGGGCGTCCTAGAAGATGAGTCCGACAAGCCAATCGTGGGGATGGAGCGATATTTCGATGGGACGCGATATCCAGGGGCCAGGTTTCCGGCGGTCGAATCCGTCCGTAACTTCCACAAGGCTGGTCCCGACCGGTCGGTCTGGTCCGTCACCAATGCCAACGCGGCGCAGGGACTTCGCAGCGAAGCAACCGATCATGGTGGTTTCGACGACGACCCGGCGACCATCGATAGTGTGACGCATATGATATAGAGGTATCTGGGAGATGGCAGCGTACACTGATCACTATGCAGTCATAGTCGGGGTGCAGAAGTATCCCGGCATCGGGGATCTCGAGGGGCCCAATAACGATGTGCAAGAAATGGCAGACTGGCTGGTCAATCCCGATGGAGGGAACGTCCATCCAGACAATATCAAAAAGCTCACTTCCGCCAGCTTTCCGGACTGGGCTCAAGACATGCAAGCAAATCAGGCCAAGCCGCGGCGTGACGATCTTGCACTCTTGTTTGAAGACTTTGTCGCTCTAGGGCTAGAAAACCCTCCCTACGGTCAACGCCTTTACTTTTATGTGGCCGGACACGGATTTGGTGATCCGCTTGATATGACCCAGGCGGCCCTATTTGCCGCCAATGCAAAAACGCCTTACTCGCCGCATCTGGCCGTTACCGCTTATGCCAATTGGTTCAAACGAAACGGGATCTTTAATGAAATCCTGCTTCTTGCTGATTGTTGCCGCAGTGTGGATCCGATGACATCCATCATACCGCCCGAGCTACCGAACGTTAGCAACCCGATCTTGGCAAGACGAGTGAAGACATTTTACGCGTATGCCACAAACTGGGCGTTTGATGCGCGCGAAAAGGAATTTGATGGGGTAAAGAAAGGGGTGTTTACCCAGAGTTTGCTAAATGCACTGCAGACTGCTGAACCCAATCGCAGCGGGAACATTACCGGGACTGCGATAAAGAAGCATATTCACAATGTCTTTAAGACTTTCGCTGTCGACCCGGAAGATGCTGGCCCTGAAATAGATGCCGATAGCAATAAGGACATAGTTGTTCTTAGAGGTAAGGGGGTCGTCCTGTTCGATTTCACGGTCAATCTCGACCCTTACGAGGGCGGTGAAACCGTTCGAATCTATGCCGGTCCAAACGATATCGTAGCTGAAGCGACAATGGCTTCTTCGACCGTAACGTTCCAGCTTGCATCGGGATACTATAAGGCCGTGGTCGTGAGTACTGCTCGCTCGTCAGGATTGAAAGAGGTGGTTGGGACCGATGTCGAAGTTACGATCTAGGTCGGAAGGACCGCTCGAAGGCGAGATCACCGACGCTGCCAGCAACGAGATCTCCTACAAGGTGCGTCGCAATGAGTGGCGTGAAGAGGCGGACCGCAGGCCCGTTGTGATCACGGCTCCGGATGTTGCAACCGAGATATTTCTGATCGACCACAAACTCAGGCGCATCGCGGAAGGAATGGGGGAATTGCGCGCAGAAGTGTCGCCCGGCTTCTACAAGGTGCGATGCCGGGCTGGATCGAACCAGCATGACAAGATGGTCGAGATCGAACCCGGCTTCACGACAATGTTCGTGCAGACAGAACCCGTCGCGTTCCGTTCCACATCTCCGCTAAATGATACGCAAACCGGACATCCCCGTCATGCCGAGCGGGCACGCATGACCAGTCAATCCATCCCGCTCCCATCATCCTCCCCGTCCGCAGACCAATCTCGCCTATTCATTTTTGTCCGTGAAGCCGAACGGGAAGGTCCGAGCAGACCGTGGATCGGGCTTTCGGTCCACAATCTGGACGGAACGCTGCTTGCCGATTTCGATGAGGGTGCGCTTTACGAAGAAGAGGGATGTGGTGCGCTGCATCTGGAGGTCCCCCCTGGCACCTATCGCATTGTGGTCCAGACCGGTCCGCTAGGCGACTACGAGATGTATGCTGTGTGCTGCTCCGGCTGGCAGACCCAAGTCTTCTTCGTTACGACGGACTTCTTCACAGAAGAAGATCGGGTTCGTCGTCCTGAGCTGCGATCCGCCTCGGTGCACATGGCCCGCCTCGATGTAGGATTCCAGCCCGAAGACAGATCGCTCCGACTGGAGGAGCTCGCCCGGTTGAGCCTGCAAAGCGGCAGAGACGCGGTGTCGAAGGCTGAAACGTCAAACCAGGAATTGAAGGATCTCCTTTTCGAGAAGTTCGAGAACCCTTTCCATGGCATCCTCGGTTCGCATATTCTGGCTCGTAGGCAAAAGGTCGATCAGGAGCTCCTGCAAAGGGTGGTCGACCGGTTGCGAGACATGGTCGGTGATCATCCAGACGTGATGAGCCTGCTCCTGGTACTGGACCGCAGCGGAGAGGGGAGCCAGCTGGTCTTCGATACGCCTCCGATGTTGCGCAGCAGCTGGGATCTCATCGCCAAGCACAGCCTCGATCGCAATGCGTTCGTTCCCCCCGGCTCGCTCACCGCCGAAATTGGCGAAAGCGTGGTCGCGCTAGGACCGTGGCTGATGCACAGGCTGGATCGCGACGGGGTGCCTGTCATGCGGAGCTCCAACGAAAGCGCGGTTAAGGTGACGCGGGACGAAGTCCGAAACTCCCTGGTCGACTTGCTGGAGCTTGGAGAGAACATCAATCTGCGCACGCAGCTCAGGGAGCGTATCAAGACAGAACAACAGGCATTCACCCCGCTCGAGGCTACGATCCTCAAGACAGCGGCCGCAATTGCCGCGCCAACGGGGATCGAGGACATCAATCCCGAGAAGCTCCGTACAAAATCGCGGAATGCCGACGTGAGGAGGATGCTACGCCATCTCGATGCGCCTTATTCCTCGATTGCGGCCTCGACGATGTCGTTGGTCGAAAAGCTCAACCTGAAATAGACCGACGCTCGACCCTCCTTAGGCAACATCCAGCCACCGGTTCCGCTCCTGGTCGCGATCAAGCGTGTAACATTTCTGCGATCAGGCTTTCGCATTCCTCGATCGGGACGCGGCGCTGCGCGAGACTATCGCGGTCGCGGACGGTAACCGTGCCTTCGCTGACGCTTTGGTCGTCGATCGTGATGCACACGGGCACGCCGATCTCGTCGGCCCGGCGGTAGCGCCGACCGATTGAGCCCTTTTCGTCATAAATGACATTGAACCGGCGCTTGAGGCTGCCGAACAACTCGCGCCCCGCCTCCGGCATGCCGTCCTTCTTCACGAGCGGATAGATAGCCGCCTTAACCGGGGCGAGCCGTGGATGGAGCCGAAGAAGGGTTCGCTCGTTCTTTTCATCCCCGCCAATGCCTTCGATTTCCAAAGCGTCGCACAGGAACGCCAACATTGCCCGGTCGACCCCTGCCGCCGGTTCGATTACGTGAGGCACGTATTTTTCGCCCCGCGCGATGTCGTTGTACTGCATGTTCTTGCCGCTGCCCCGATGGCGCGGTTTGCCATTTTCGTCGAGCGCCGGCGTTGGCGGATTCGCCTTCTCGAGCAGGCCCATCGAATGGCTGTTGAGATCGAAATCGCCGCGGTTGGCGATGCCTTCCAATTCGCCGAATTCTCCGTCGGGAAGGAATGGGTACGCGTATTCGATGTCGGTCGTGCCAAGTGCGTAGTGGCTCAATTCGTCCGAGCCGTGTTCGCGCACCTGGATGTTCTCTTCACGCAGGCCGAGATTGCGATACCAGTCGACCCGGCGCTCTGCCCAGAACTTGTACCATTCCATCGATGTCTCCGGTGGGCAGAAGAATTCCATTTCCATCTGCTCAAACTCGCGCGAGCGGAAGATGAAGTGGCGCGGCGTGATCTCGTTGCGAAAGCTCTTGCCGATCTGTGCGATGCCCAGCGGCAGCTCATGGCGACCGGAATCGATGATGTTGCGGAAGTTGAGGAAGATCCCCTGCGCCGTTTCCGGACGAAGCGAGGCAATGTCGGCGTTATCCTCGACAGCTCCGATTTGCGTCTTGAACATCAAGTTGAATTCGCGCGGTTCGGTCAGCGTTCCAGGCTTGCTGGCGTGCGGAGCGACTGCGTCGGACAGGCTGACTTCGGCGAGATCGACCAACTCGCTGTCCCATTCGACATCGACCTTTTTGGAGATCTTGAGCAGCGACCGGGCCCGCTTGTCCAACCAAGCATCCGCGTCCGCCGCATCGAGTGCCAGGCACACGAAAACGCGACCGTCGCGTCCTTCGATCCAGCGGCCCTGCAAATGATCATAGCGGTAGCGCCGCTTGCTTTCCTGGCAATCGACCATCGTGTCGCTGAAGAGTTCGGCATGGCCGGACACGTTCCATGTCTGGGGGTGCTGGATGATCGCGCTATCCAGGCCGGTGATCTCGTAAGTTCCGGGGGCACCGGGCAATGTTACAAGCGGATTGTGGTGGGTGACCATATCTTCCCACCACGCCTGTTTGATATTGCGCTTCAGTTCGACGCCGAGAGGGCCGAAATCCCAAAATCCGTTGACCCCGCCGTAGATCTCGCTGCTCTGATAAACGAACCCCCGCCGACGGCAGAAAGAAACGATTTCGTCGAGCGAGAGTCGACGGCCCACGGTCGACGTGTCCTTGCTCATTTATTGGCTCCTGATGGAGGATAGTGATCCGGCGGCCTCCTTAACGACAAGCAGGGCGATTGAGCAAGTATCCTGTTATGGCAATGCCGGCCGGAGCATCCATAGCCCAGCTTTCGATCCGGCACCCGTTGATGAACTCGCCCATCTACAAGAAATCGCGACAAAATTCGGAGCAAAGTTACGCAATTTCCTTTACGCGAGCGGTTTGCTCGGCCATCACGCCAACTCAAAGATTCGTTTGTGTGCAAGAAGGGGCCGCACGCACTAAATGTCTGCACAAGGTCAATCCGTCGCGGCAAGTCAGGCCGGGGCGGCTCCTCCAAAGGTTGAGTACTCTCTGTCCGGCGGCTTGCTGGCTCGTCTTGCCGGCCTGAAGGCATCGCTGGCGTTCACCTCTTACCAATCCGGCTTTCTCTATATGCTCGGTTCGGGTCCGCAGGGCGGGGCCCAATTGCATCAATCCGGAATGCCCAAGCCGATGGGCCTGACTGCGGATGGCGCGGGCAAGCTTGTGCTTTCCGCTGGTGCTCAGCTGATCCGGTTCGAGAACATCCTCAACCCCGATCAACGCATCAATCAGGTTTACGACGCGTGTTTCATGCCGCGCACGCAATACGTCACCGGCCAGCTCGATGCGCACGATGTGGGAGTAGAAGCGGATGGACAAATACTGTTTGTGAACACCCGCTACAACTGCCTTGCTACGGTTTCGGAGCGGCATTCCTTCAAGCCAGTCTGGCAGCCATCATTCATCAGCGAGATCGTCGATGAGGATCGTTGTCATTTGAATGGCCTGGCCATGCGCGATGGTAAGCCGGCTTACGTCACCGCCGTGTCTCGATCGAACACGATCGACGGCTGGCGCGATCGCCGCGCCGACGGCGGCGTGGTGATCGATGTCGAAAGGGGCGAAGTCGTATGCGAAGGCCTGTCGATGCCACACTCACCACGATGGCACGATGGCAAGTTGTGGGTGCTCAATTCCGGCACCGGCGATCTCGGATATGTCGAGTTCGGCCAGGGGGGCGAGATGGGCACCTTCGAACCGATCGCCTTCTGTCCGGGTTTCATGCGCGGCCTTTCATTCCACGGCGGCTACGCCTTCGTCGGCCTGTCGCGGCCGCGCTACAAGAGATTTGAGGGGCTCGCGCTCGATCAGCGGCTGAAAGATGCCGACAGCGAACCATGGTGCGGTGTGCAGGTTATCGACCTAGCCAAGGGCACCTGCGTCGACTGGTTCCGGATCGATGGCGATATTGGCGAGCTTTACGATGTTGAACTGGTCGAAGGCTTCTCCTGCCCGATGACCGTGTCTCCAAATTCCCCCGATGCAGCCACGTTGATCACATTCGACGACGGCTGAGTTTCGGGAGAGGGTCGCATAATCCAGAGCCTGTGAAAGGCCGGTACATTTTGAAACATGCAAGCAGGTTTGCCTGTCGGACGGGACAGGTGAATCCGAACCAACTCCGCGTGTGCGGAGCAACAGGGGCTAGACTGTGACGAATAAGCTGAGCGCATTCGCGAACATTGTTTCGGCCGAAAAGCAGAGCGATGAGTGGCTGGATCTGGCGGGCTACGAGCACCGTCCGGTGACCTCGGCCATGCTGCGCGGCGGGCGGATGACCAAACAGCACGGCGTCGTAGCGAGCTACTCGCCCGAGCTTGGCGTATCCGTTGCGGTCGACGGTGCAGCTGGCGGCGAAACCAGCCTGATCGGTCGGGCACTTGCAGCCCTGCGCTGGGGCGCGGCTCCGGCGGCGATCGCCGCCTCCGGTCTGGTCGGCGCAAGCTCCGCGCTGGCTCAGGACGCCTGCGTCGAGACCACGCCCGGCAGCGGCGTGTTCGTGTGCGAGGACAATGGCGCTCCGGCGACGACGACGCAGGACCTGTTCGGCTTTCTCGGCAGCGACACGACGATCGAGGATGGCTTTGAAGTCGATACCACCGGCGTAGGCGGCAATGGGCTCGAAGCGAGATCCAATGGCGGGATCGCCATTCGCCAGGCGAGTGGCACCAGCACGGTCACCGGCGATGTCGGGATCGATGTCGAGAATTTCGTCAACGATGGAATAACGGTCCAGACCGGCGGTGCCGTCACGGGCACTGTCGCTCAAGGCATTCGGGCGGAGAACAATTCCGGTCCCACGACGAGCTTCATCATCATCGATAGCACGGCGGGCACTGTCACCGGGGCGACCAGCGGGATCAGTGTCGACAACGCCGGAAACGGGGCGATCGAAGTCACCACTGCGGACGTGGTTGCGCTTAACGGGATCGGGATTGGCGCCGGCGACGATTTGCTCAATCCCGGCACGTCGGTGTTCGTCGACAGCAGCGCAGGCAGCGTGTCGGGGACGGCAGGGGGCATTACCGCTTCCAATTACGGCTCCGGTTCTGCCACCGTCATTACCGGCGACGTGAGCGCAACGAGTGGCTTCGGCATCCGGCTGAACACGCGCGGCGGCATGACGACGATCGATACCAGCGCTGGCTCGGTTACGGCGACCGGCGATGGGATCGACGTTTCTTCGCGCAGCACAGCAGGCGACCTGCTTACGATCACCACCGGCAGTGTATCGGGCACGTTCGGAGACGGGATCGCTGCAAGCGGCGGCGGTGATGTTACTGTCGACACATCGGCTGGATCGGTCAGCGGCGGTCAGCACGGGCTTCTCGTCGAAAACTTCCTCGGCACCCTCTCGATCGTCACTGGCGATGTGACCGGATCGAGCGAAGAAGCGATCGAAGTCGATGGTGCTTTCACGACCTTCGTCGGCGATCTTTCCATCGATACGACCGCTGGCACGGTTTCGGGCGGACGCGGCGGTGTCGTCGTCTTCACGTCCGGGTCCGGCAGCAACACCGTTAGGACAGCGGATGTGTCTGCCACGGGCGGCGTGGCGATCGATGTGCGCACCGGGGGATCGGACCTCACGATTGACACCACTGCCGGTAGCGTGATCGGCGAGCTCGGCGTCAGGGCCGGACTGAGTGGGATTTCCGGCAATGTCGAAATCCGCACCGGCAACGTTACCTCGACCGCAGGCACCGCTGTGGCCGCTTTCTCCGGTCGCGACAGCGATATCGAGATCGACACCTCGGCGGGATCGCTGTCCTCGCAAGGGGACGGGATCCGGGTGAGCAATTCTGGGACCGGTGACATCACCGTTACGACCGGCAATATCACGTCCGCATCTTACGGCGTCTATGTCGAGATGGGCGGCGTCTTCGATCCCAGCGGCGGCGACATCTCCATCGATACGTCGGGGGGTGTCGTCGATGCCGGTTCTCGCGGCATTCGCGTGCGCAACTATGGACCTGGCACCACGACACTGACGGTCAATGATGTCAGTTCAAACTACGGCCCGGCGATTCAGGCTCGCAGCAGCCAAGCCAGCGCCAGCATCACAGTGCGCGGTTCGTCGGGAGATATCGTCGGTGCGACCGATGGCATTTATCTGAGCACCCAGATGGCTCCGATCCTGGTCGAAAATCTCGACAGCGTGACCGGTCAGAACGGGCTCGGTTTGAACCTCCGCACCATTGGCGGCTCCATCACCGTGAACGATATCGGCCTTGTGGCCGGCACGTTCGGTTCAGTCCTTGCGCAGAGTCAGGGCGGGGCAATCACGATTACGGGGATCGGTGAGCTTGACGGAATCCTCAACGCCAACAGCTATGGCGGCAATATCTCGATTCAGGACATTGGTCAGAGCGGCGGCATCGGGGGAGCATACGGCGCAGGAATTCTCGCCAATGCCCGTGCCTTTGGCAACGGATCGGGCGGCAATATCGAGATTGGCACCACCGGTGCGATTGGTGACATATTCTCGGTCTACGGCTTCGGCATTTCAGCGACAACCGACGGTCTCGGGACCGTTACGATCGACTCTTCGGGCGGTACAATAAACAGCGCCGGTCGGGGGATCGACGTAAACCTTGCATCCGGCGACGGCGCGATTTCGATCACGACCGGAGATGTGGATGCCCGACAAGACGGTGTCTATGTCAGATCTAACGGGGCTGGTTCGGGTGCGGTAACGATCGACACCAGCGGAGGATCGATTTCCAGCACCTATTCGCGCGGAATCTATGTGAATTCCAGCTATTCCCCAGTGTCGATCGTGACCGGGGACATCACCGCCAACACGTACGGGATCCAATCGCGGAACTTTGGTGCCGATGTGCTCGTCGATACGAGCCAAGGCACGGTGTCTGGGGTTACCACCGGCGTAGGCGTTTTTCATTCTGGCACGACTGGCGCCGTTTCTGTGATCACCGGTGCGACCAGCGGGACTTCGCGCTATGGTACGGCTGTTGTTGCGACGGGGACCGGCCTCACCATCGATACCAGCGCGGGCAGCGCCACGGGGGGGACCTGGGGTGTTGTCGGCATCAGTAACGGTTCGGGGGCGACCAGCGTCACCACCGCCGATGCAACAGGATTCACTCGCGACGGTGTTTTCGTTGCCGCAAACAGCGGAATGGGAACCAATGTCTCGGTCGATACTAGCGCTGGGACCGTAATCGGCCAATATGATGGGATCGATTCCTACAATGGCGGAATCGGCTCGCACACGATTATCACGGCCGATGTAACGGGCACCAATTTCGCCGGCATTTTCGCGCAGAATTCTGCGCTCGGTACCAACTTCACCGTCGATAGCAGCGCGGGAAGCGTGATCGGCGGCAATGACGGGATAGATCTCGACCAATATGGTTCGGGCGCGCTCACAATTACTACCGCCGATGTGACCGGCACGATCGGCGACGGTATCGATGCCCGCAGCTACGGCACCGAACTCAGCATAGATACCAGCGCGGGCACGGTCTCCGGTGCCACCAACGGCATCTTCGTAGTTCAGCGCGGGACCGGAGCGGTCACGCTAACTGTCAATGACGTGACCGGCTATGGCGGTTACGGGATCAGCGCCACCAGCACGGCCGGGAACGCCCATATCACGGTTCGCGGGTCTTCCGGCGATATCGTTGGAGCGACCGATGGAATCTACACCCGAACTCTGGGTGCGGATATCACAGTCGATAACCTCGACAGTGTCACCGGCCAGGCCGGCGATGGCCTCGATCTCGGCTCGGTGGGTGGTGCCGTCACCGTCAGCGATATCGGGACGATCACCGGCAATGGCGGTGCGGGCATCCGCATCGATTCGGCAGGCGGCGATATCTCGATCCAAGGCGTCGGTACGGTCGGCGGCGTGACCGGTACCGCCGGTTCAGGCATTTATGCCAATGCGTCAATCTTCGGCGCCGATGGCCACATCAATATTGGCGACGTCGATGCGATCGGTGCCGTTTCCGGAACCGACGACGGTATCTACGCCCGCACCAGCGGCGCGGGCAGCATCACCATCGTGGCCAGCGGCGATGTGACCGGAGGCAATCGCGGAGTTCTAGCCATCACTTACGACACCGGTGCGATTTCGATCGACTCCACCGGCGTCGCTGTGAGCGGCGGGTTCGATAACGGGATCCAGGCCGCCAACATCAACGGCAGCGGGTCGATCACTGTCACAACGGGCGATGTATCGAGCACCTATGGTGACGGAGTCTATGTCGGCGCCTATCTGGGCGACACCACCATCGATACGACTGGCGGGGCGGTCACGGCGGGCGCAAACGGCATCACGGCGCGTAATGGGATTGGCGCAACGTCGATGTCGATCTCCACAGGCGATATTACGGCAACAAACTTCGGCGTGTACGCGCGCGCTCAAACCGGCGACCTGGATGTCGACACCACAAGCGGGGACGTCAACGCCGACAATTTTGCGTTGGTCATCCTTTCGGATGACGGAGGTGCGACCAGCCTTACGGCTGGCAACGTCACGTCGACCAATGGCACCGGGGTTTTCGCCCGGTCGCGAGGCAATTCAACGAGCCTCACGGTCGATACTACTGCAGGGTCGATCCAAGGGCAATATTCTGGCGTAGTCGCACGGCAGGAAGGCACAGGCACGCTGACTGTCACCACGGCCGACACCAACGCGACTGGCTACAGCGGCATCTTTGCGCTGACATATGGCAGCGATGCCACCGTCGACTCCACGGCTGGTACTACCAGCGGCGGGAACTTTGGCGTGTATGCGCTCAATCGCGGAACTGGCTCGCTGACGATTACGACGGCCGACGCTTTCGGCACAGACTTCGACGGCGTCTATGCCGATGCTGCGGGCGGAACGACCGACCTCACAATCGACTCCAGCGCTGGTTCGGTCTCGGGCGGTCGCAACGGGATTTACGCCCGCGATGCCGGGTCGGGCATTCTGACGATCACCACCGCCGATGTCGCTGGCGGCTCCTTTGCTGGCATCCGAGCAAGGAAAATCGCTGGGACGGACCTGCTGATCGACACCACCGCCGGCTCAGTCAATGGCGCGAACAGCGGCATCAATGCGAGCCTCGATTACGCGACCGGCTCGGTTTCGGTCGCGACCGGCGCCGTCACGGCGACCGCCGGAATGGGCGTTTCCGTTACCAACTCGGCGTATGGTGCCAATCTCTTGATCGACACGACCGGTGGCCCGGTCGTCGGCAGCCTGTCGGGCGTATACGCCCGCAATGATGGCTCGGGATACACAAGTGTGATCACCGCCGATGTGACCGGACGGACCTTCGATGGCGTCGATGTCCGCGCGCAGGGTACCGATGTCATCGTCGATACCGCAGCTGGGACAGTCATCGGGCAACAATCCGGGGTGAGCGTTCAGCATCAGGGCACCGGCACCGTTGATGTCACAACCGCAGACGTAACCGGCACCTATGCCGTCGGCGTGGCGATCAGCTCGATCGGCAACGGGATTAATCTGGATACCTCGGCGGGCACCGTGACCGGCGGGAGCAACGGTATCTCGGTGACAAACGACGGCTATGGACCCACTTCGATCACAACCGCTGCCGTGGTGGGGAATGGCTCTTACGGCATCCTCGTGCGGTCGTATGCGACGGCGGGCGACGTCACGATCGATTCCAGCGCCGGGCCGGTCTCTGGAAACGATAACGGCATTCGCGCGACCCAATATGGTGCAGGCGGTCTTTCAATCACGAGCGCCGACGCGACCGGCAATTATGGCCGTGGAATCTATGCCTATCTCGGCGGATTCT